>CALPLL020000083.1 GCA_943324395.2 Rhizobium sp. Q54 | reverse complement strand
GTTTCTGAACATTGAATTTGAATCCCTGTTGGCTTGTGAACCAATTGTACTTTGGTTTCAACCTTATTTACATTTTGTCCACCCGCACCGCTTGATCTAGAAGTTGTAATTTCAATATCTGCAGGATTAATGTCAATTTCAATACTATCATCAACTAAAGGATAAACGTAAACAGAAACAAATGAAGTATGTCGCTTGGCATTACTATCAAATGGGGAAATTCTCACCAATCGATGAACTCCATTTTCTCCTTTTAAGTATCCAAATGAATAATCACCTTCAAATTCCAAAGTAACTGTTTTTATTCCAGCAACATCCCCTTCTTGGTAGTTTAATTCTTTTATTTTGTAACCCGATTTTTCACCCCACATCATGTACATTCGCATCAACATTGAAGCCCAATCACAACTTTCAGTTCCTCCAGCACCAGCTGTTATTTGAATTACTGCACTTAAAGTATCACCTTCATCAGAAAGCATGTTTTTAAACTCAATGGACTCAATATGGGAATTAGTCAAATGGTATTGTTCATCTAATTCTTCAGTAGTTAATTCCCCTTCTTTGTAAAATTCGTATGCCAATTGCAATTCTTCGGCCATATCATTGGCTTTATTGTAATCGTCAACCCATTTTTTCTTGGATCGAAGGTTTTTTACAAATAGTTCCGCTTCTTTTGGATGGTTCCAAAATTCAGGTGCTAAGGTCTTTTCTTCCTCGTTTGTAATCTCAATTAATTTGGCATCAACGTCAAAGATACCTCCTCAACGCACCAAGGCGCTCCACAATACCTTTAATTTGTTCGGTAGTTGTCATAAATTATACTAATTTTGTAAAGCAAAAATAGCAATTTTTTATCAAGAGACAATTAACGATGTTCTTGTATTTAATAGAAATGATATGGATATTAATTTAGTTAGCGATACCGTGACCAAACCTTCACAGGAAATGTTGCGTTTTATGTTTCAAGCAGAAGTGGGTGACGATGTTTACAAACAAGATCTAACCGCAATAGAATTAGAAAATAAAGTGGCTCAATTTTTCGGTTTTGAAGCAGGTTTGTTTTTTCCTTCAGGGACAATGGCCAACCAAACTGCAATTAAATTGCACACCCAACCCGGCGAACAATTAATAGCTGATAAATGGGCACATGTTTATAATTATGAGGGTGGAGGAGTATCTTTTAACAGTGGTGTTTCCTGTTGTTTATTAGATGGAAATCGAGGAATGATTACTGCAGAACAAGTATCGGGAGCAATTAACAATCCTGAGTTTTATCACAGTCCGTTAACTAGTTTAGTTTGCGTTGAAAACACTACCAATAAAGGCGGAGGAGCTTGCTATGATTTTAATGAATTCATAAAAATACGCCAAGTTTGCGATGCCAATAATCTGAAATTCCATTTGGATGGAGCTCGAATTTGGAATGCTTTGGTTGCCACCAATGATAATCCGGCTCACTATGGAAAAGTTTTCCACACGATGTCCGTTTGTTTTTCAAAAGGAATGGGAGCGCCTGTGGGTTCAGTTCTTTTATCTGATAAAGCAACCATTAACAGAGCACTTAGAATCAGAAAGATACTTGGTGGTGGAATGCGACAAATAGGATATTTAGCTGCCGCCGGTTTATTTGCCTTAGAGCACAATATCGATAGATTAGCTGAAGACCACCGACGTGCAAAGGAATTGGGAGATTTACTGAATAATTTGCCTTGGGTTGCAACTGTGGAACCGGTTGAAACCAATATTTTGATTTTTTCTGTTCAGTCCTCAATAGATGAAAATCAATTAATGCAAAAATTGAATCAAAAAGGAATTGCAATAAGTTCAATGGGACACGGAAAATTAAGAATTGTTACCCATTTGGATTACCGAGAAGTAATGCACAGTTATGTCCTCGAAACTTTAGAAAAGTTGGTTATATAAATTATTATTAATTTGCAGTTAATTAAATATATTTGTTTTACATTAGCTATCAAATAGTTGAATATATTGATATTACAAGGGATTTTATATTCATAAACAATGAAAAAATATTATTTAATTTTCATTTTATTATTTACATCAATTTGTTTTGCACAAACAGATGGTAGTTTAGATACTACATTTGGAAGTGGAGGAATTGTAGTTAATGACGCATATACTTCAACAGGTGCAGATCTTGCTATTCTTAATAATGGTAATATTCTTGTTGCTGGATATTTAAGTTCTATAACTTTAAGACGTTACAATCCTGATGGAACACCTGACACTACTTTTACTCCTGTTAATTCAGGTGTTTTTGGTGGAGTTTCCAGTATGGTGCTACAACCGGATCAAAAAATACTTGTTTCAGGGCTTTCTTCATCACTTACAGGGTTTATTATTCGCTATAATTCTGATGGGACATTAGATAACAATTTTGGTATTGGAGGCATTGTAAATACAGGTTTTTATAACATTACAAAAATTAAATTTAATAGTGTAACCAATAAAATAGTTGTTGGCGCAGTTACAAGAGTTGGTACGAACGACTATTTTTCTATTGGTTGTTATAATTCTAATGGTTCAATCGATACAACTTTTAATAATAACGGTGTTCTAACTTTCCCAACAGCCTATTCATTTCCCAAAATCAGTGATATAAAATTTGATTCTTCAAATAGAATAATAGCTTGCGGATCATATCATTTTGATTCTAATTATTACTCTTCTTTTGCTACGGATAATTTCTTATGTAGAGTAAATAATGATGGTACATTGGACAATTCTTTTTCAGACGATGGTATTTTAATTGTTGATAAAGGCACCTACAATTCTGAAAAATTTAATGAATCCAATGCTATTATTTTGAAAAGTAATGGTTCAATATTAATTGCTGGAACTATTGGAACCGACCCAAGTTCAGGAAGAAATTTTTCTCTATACGAAGTAAATTCAAATGGTATTTTAACTAGTCCAAATATGCCATTACAATTTAATGTGGTTAATAGTAAATCGGATATAGCGAGTAGTATGGCAGTTGATAATTTTGGTAAAATAATTTTGGCAGGAAAATCGGGTAATGGGAGTTTACAAAATAGTTTTTCTTTACTAAGATTAAATTCAGATTATACGGTTGATACTACTTTTGGAACTAATGGTGTTGTAACCACTTTTTCTGAATTAAATAACAATAGATTGTACAATATCGCTATTCAACCTGACAATAAAATTGTAGCTATTGGAACCATAAAATTAGGTTCAAACGCCTCTTTTCAAGACAAAATGTGCCTTGTTCGTTATTTAGGAACAGCAGCATTAGGAAATTCTCATTTTAATAATAATGAATTTCAAATTTACCCTAATCCAGTTTCTACTAAATTAAATCTACAGGTTTCCAGTATTTCAAATAATAATTACAATTATGAAATTTCGGATATTAATGGCCGGATATTAATTAAAGGTTTTATAGAACACGAAAACTCTGTGATTGATTTAGAAAACTTATCCAAGGGAATTTATATCATAAAGACTTCAAATTGTCCAACTCCTAAGAAAATAATTAAAGAATAGATCTACAACTTCTTAATGCAATTTTCCCTTTTTAATTTATTTTTAAATTCTAGTACTTTTAGTATCTTCTTATAGCTTTGAGGATCTTCGCGAGCTATTTATTTCAAATGTTGCTTAAATATTCAATTCAAATTATCTAATTTATTTCGTAAATTTGCACCTCAATAAAAAACAATAAAAATGGAAAACGGTATATACGCTAAGTTTAACACTGCTAAAGGTTCAATTTTAGTAAAATTAACTCACGATTTAACCCCAGGTACAGTTGGAAACTTCGTAGGCTTGGCAGAAGGAAACCTTGAAAACAAGGTAAAACCTCAGGGGAATAAATATTATGACGGATTAAAATTTCACAGAGTAATTCCTGATTTTATGATTCAAGGGGGTTGTCCTCAAGGAACTGGAACAGGCGGTCCTGGTTATAGCTTTGAAGATGAATTTCATCCAACACTAAAACACGATCGTCCAGGAGTTTTATCCATGGCTAATTCTGGTCCCGCAAGTAATGGATCTCAATTTTTTATCACTCATATTCCTACAGAATGGTTAGATAATAAACATACTGTATTTGGTCATGTTGTAGAAGGACAAGATATTGTAGACGCAGTTGCTCAAGGTGATTCTTTAGATTCAATAGAAATTATTAGAGTAGGAGATGAAGCTCAAAACTGGAATGCAATTGAAGCTTTTATCACTTTTAAAGGTGCTAGAAATAAACGTGACGCTGCTTTAAAGGCTGAATCAGAAGCAAAAATGGAACAATTAGCTGCTGGATTTGATAAAACAGAAAGTGGATTGCGATACAAAATGATCCAAAAAGGAAATGGTAAAAAAGCAGAAAATGGAAAAACTGTTTCAGTACATTATACAGGTCAGTTGGAAGACGGAAAAGTTTTTGACAGTTCTTACCCTAGAAAAAAACCAATTGAATTTCCATTGGGAATGGGGAATGTAATCGAAGGTTGG
Organism: Rhizobium sp. Q54; assembly: GCA_943324395.2. Lineage (GTDB taxonomy): Bacteria > Bacteroidota > Bacteroidia > Flavobacteriales > Flavobacteriaceae > Flavobacterium. The sequence goes on along the minus strand of CALPLL020000083.1, from coordinate 3,147 downwards.
GACGAAGGAATTGCGTTGTTACAAGTGGGTGATAAAGCTCGATTTGTAATTCCATCTGATTTAGCATACGGATCTCGTGGCGCTGGTGGAGTTATTCCTCCAAATGCTACTTTAATATTTGATGTTGAATTAATGGACGTAAAATAATACATTCTTAATCTAAATATTTGATTAAATTTTAATCCCGATAGCAAATTTTTATTGGGATTTTTTATTACATTTACCTAAAATAGATATCTTATGAAAACAAAATTAATCCTTCTTGCTTCTCTTTCATTATTATTTTCATGCGCTACTAAATCGATAGTTGCTGATACTTCTAAAACTGTTGCCCCAGCAGAAATAAAAGCTGTACAAGAAGCTGCTCCTGCTCAAAACTCAGTTATTCCTGAAACTAAACCAATAGCAACGAAGGTTACGATGTTAACTAGAGAACTTTACGAAAGTAAAAGTCTTTATGAAAATAGCTGTAACAAATGCCATAAATTGTATTCTCCTTCTGAATTTAGTAAAGAAGAATGGCCTAAAATTTTACATAAAATGCAACGAAAAGCCAAACTAGACGACCCTCAAATTGCAGGTATTCAAGATTATATCAATTCTCAAATTTAATTATAAAAAAAATCGGAAGTATTACCTCCGATTTTTTTTATGCTTTTTAAATTTAAATATCATCAAAATCTATATCTGTGAAAGTAGATGAAGATGGAGTTTCACTTTCATCTGTTTTTTCAGAATTGTATTCCTTTTTGAAATCTTTTTGATGTCTTTCAGAAATAACTTCTTCACCTTTATGATTTAATACATATGAAGTCATTTCTTCTAATATTTCTGCAAAAGCAGTAAAATCCTCTTTGTACAAATAAATTTTATGTTTTTTGAAATGAAAAGATCCATCTTCTTCAGTGAATTTTTTACTTTCAGTAATAGTGATATAATAATCATCTGCTTTTGTGGCTCTAACGTCAAAGAAATAAGTTCTTCTTCCTGCTCTCAAAACTTTAGAAAAGATTTCCTCTTTTTCTAACATGTCATTTTCTCTCATATTCGTTTTTTAAGTTTAATTACATTTCAAAAATGATAAAAAAAGGAATAAAAAACAAGACTTATTTCAAATCTTTTTCAGAAAGTTGTTTTAAGTAAAGCTCTTTATAATACCCTTCTTCGTTTACTAATTGATTATGAGGTCCTTGTTGGATTATTGAACCATCTTCGATTATGATAATATTGTCTGCATTTTTAGCCGATGAAACTCTGTTACTGACAATTATTGTCGTTTTATTTTTGCAATATTCTTTTAGATTACTCAAAATAATCTCTTCGGTTTCTGTATCAACAGCCGATAAACAATCGTCAAGTAATAAAATCTCAGGATCTTTTATCAAAGCTCTCGCTATAGAAACTCTTTGTTTTTGTCCACCAGACAATGTAATTCCTCTTTCTCCTAAAATAGTGTCGTATTGGTTGGTAAAATTTACAATATTGTCATGTACTGCAGCTTGTTTTGCAACGGCTATAATCTCCTTGTCAGTTGCATTTTCCTTTCCGAATTTGATATTGTTTTTAATTGAATCTGAAAATAAAAAGGCATCTTGAGGAACAATCGCAATGCTATTTCTTAAATCAAATAAATTCACAGAATCAATAGGTTTTCCATCAATTAATATCTTTCCACCGGTTGCATCGTATAAACGACTAATCAAAGTTAAAATGCTCGATTTCCCAGATCCTGTTTTTCCTAATATGGCTAACGTTTCGCCTTTTTTAACTTTAAAAGTAATAGTATTTAGCGCAGTAATATTCGTATCATCGTAAACAAACGAAACATCTTCAAATGAGATTTCACCGTTGATTTCTGTGTTGGTTTTTGAGTTATTTCTAATTTCAGGAACAATTTTCAAAAATTCATTAATACGTTTTTGTGATGCCTCAGCCTCTTGAACCATTGACGATATCCAACCTAAAGAAGCAACAGGCCAGGTTAACATATTTACATACAAAATAAACTCGGCGATAACTCCAATACTTTTTATAGTTCCATTAATATAGAGCATACCTCCAAAGTAAATAACAACTAAATTACTAACTCCAATTAATGCCAACATTAACGGACCGAATAGCGATTGAACTTTGGCCAAACTCATGCTTTTTTCTTTGCTTTCAAGTGATAAATTATACAAATTTTCTTGCTGTTGCTGTTCTAAAGAATACGCTTTTACAACTCTAATTCCACTGAAAATTTCTTGAGTAAAACTTGATATTTTTGATAAATATTGTTGAAAAATAGTACTTCTTTTATTGATTTGTTTGCTTAATATGAATATAGCATAAGACAAAATAGGTAATGGAAGTAAGGTATACAAAGTTAATTCTGGAGAAACATTGTACATATAAACAATTACAATTGTAAACCGGATAAAAGTATTTATGGCGTACATTACTGCGGGGCCAACATACATTCTAACCTTTCCAACATCCTCACTAATTCGGTTCATTAAATCACCAGTTCGGTTTTGCTTATAGAAAACTTGACTTAGATTTTCATATTGCTGAAAAACTTCGTTTTTAAGATCAAATTCAATAAGTCTCGACATTACAATCAATGTTTGCCTCATTAAAAAGGTTAAAAATCCGGCAATAATTGTAGTTATGATTACAATAATTACATTGTGAAATAATTCATTTCGAATTAAGAGCGTATCGGCAACATTTGATTTAGAATATCTTTCTATGGATTCAAATGATTTACTGATCAATTTGGGTGTAAATAATGAAAAAATTTGAGCAATTATGGTAATAAAAATACCAAGTAGAAAACGGTATTTATATTTAATAAAATACTTATTAAGGTATTGTAATTCTTTCATTAGATGATGAAAATTATAAATTTTAATTGAAATCCTATATAGGATAATTACTAATGCAAATATATAGCTTTTAAAGGATTATTTTTTTAAAGTCATTTCTTAATTTCAAATTAATTATAAGGCTTTTGCCAATTTTAAGATTATTTATAAAATGACATTTGGAATTCTCTTTTTTATGAAAAATAATACTATTTTTGCACCGTCAAAGATTTTTATAATAATAATCAAACAAGTTCTTACCAAGTGTTAAATAGAAGACATATCCGCGTTAAAGTAATGC
>CALPLL020000082.1 GCA_943324395.2 Rhizobium sp. Q54 | reverse complement strand
GTTTACTACGAAATTAAAGAGGGTGAAAAAACAAGAACTCAGTTTTTTAAGGGAGTTGTAATTCAAAGAAGAGGTTCAGGAAATACTGAGACCTTTACAATTCGTAAAATGTCAGGTTCTGTTGGTGTTGAACGTATTTTCCCAGTTAACTTACCTGCTTTACAAAAAGTAGAAATTAACAAAAAAGGTTCAGTTCGTAGAGCTCGTATTTTTTACTTCAGAGAACTTACTGGTAAAAAAGCAAAAATTAAAGATAAAAGAAGATAATTATTTGTCTTATTATATTAAAGACCCGTTTCTAATCGATTCGGGTTTTTTTTTGAAAACTAATATCATTTTAATAGATACTTATCAATTTAGAAATCGTTTTTATTACATTTGTAATCCAAAAAAAATACTAAAACAATTCATATTATAATGTCAGCAAAATCTAAAATTTTTTATACACTTACTGATGAAGCCCCTTTATTAGCTACATATTCCTTTTTGCCAATTGTTCAAGCATTTACTTCTACTTCAAATATCGAAATAGAAACTAGAGACATATCTCTTGCAGGAAGAATACTTTCCAACTTCCCGGAATTTTTGAAAGACGATCAAAAAACAGGAGACGCTTTAGGGGAACTTGGAAAATTAGCTACTACGCCTGAAGCAAATATTATAAAATTACCAAATGTTTCCGCCTCTGTTCCTCAATTAAAAACAGCTATTGCCGAGTTACAATCTCATGGTTTTGCATTACCAAATTACCCTGAAGATCCTCAAAATGATGCTGAAAAAGAAATCAAGGCAAAATATTCTAAAGTTTTAGGTTCGGCCGTAAACCCAGTTTTACGTGAAGGAAATTCAGATAGAAGAGCTCCGAAATCAGTAAAAAATTATGCTAAAGCAAATCCGCATTCTATGGGAGCTTGGTCAGCTGACTCGAAAACTAAAGTAGCCTCAATGGAAAGTGGTGATTTTTACGGAAGTGAAAAATCAGCTACCGTTTCTGATGCTACAGATGTAAAAATAGAATTTGTAGATCTAAATGGAAATATAACTGTATTAAAAGCTAGTACTCCTTTAAAAGCTAAAGAAATCATTGATACTTCAGTGATGAATTTAAATGCACTTAAAGTATTTGTTGCTAAAACAATACAAGAAGCTAAAGATCAAGACGTTTTACTTTCAGTTCATTTGAAAGCAACTATGATGAAAGTTTCTGATCCAATTATTTTTGGGGCAGTTGTAGAAGTTTATTTCAAAGATTTATTCGAAAAATACAAAACCCTATTTAGCGAATTGGGTGTTGATACCAGAAACGGATTAGGCGATGTATATTCTAAAATAGCTGGAAATCCTCTAGAAAACGATGTGAAAGTAGCTATTGATCAAGCAATTGAAAATAGTGCTGCCTTAGCAATGGTAAATTCTGATAGAGGAATTACTAATCTTCAAGTCCCTTCTGATGTAATTGTAGATGCTTCAATGCCAGCTATGATTCGGACTTCTGGTCAAATGTATGATAAAGAAGGAAAACAAAAAGACACTATAGCTTTAATTCCAGACCGTTGTTATGCAGGTTTATATACTGCCACAATTGATTTCTGTAAAAAGAATGGTGCATTCGATCCAACAACTATGGGAAGTGTACCAAACGTTGGTTTAATGGCGCAAAAAGCAGAAGAATATGGTTCACATGATAAAACTTTCCAAATAAAAGGAAATGGCTTTGTTCGTGTTATTGATAACAATGGAACAGTCTTAATGGAGCAAAATGTAGAGCAAAATGATATTTTCAGAATGTGTCAAGTCAAAGACGCACCTATTCAAGACTGGGTAAAACTGGCCGTGAACAGAGCTCGTTTATCAGACACACCTGCCGTATTTTGGTTGGATGAAAATAGAGCACATGATAGAGAATTAATCAAAAAAGTAACCACTTATTTGAAAGATTTCGATACAAATGGATTGGATATTCAAATATTAAATCCAATTGCTGCAACACATTATACCTTAGATCGATTGAAAAAAGGTTTGGATACTATTTCTGTAACTGGAAACGTATTAAGAGATTATTTAACCGATTTATTTCCAATTTTAGAATTAGGGACATCTGCAAAAATGTTGTCTATTGTTCCTTTAATGAATGGTGGTGGACTGTTTGAAACTGGCGCAGGTGGATCTGCTCCTAAACATGTAGAGCAATTTGTAGAAGAAGGTTATTTACGTTGGGATTCTTTGGGTGAATTCTTAGCCTTAGGAGCTTCATTAGAACATCTTGGACAAATATTAAACAACTCGAAAGCGATTGTTTTATCTGAAACTTTAGATATTGCTTGTGATAAATTCCTGAAAAATGATAAATCTCCAGCTCGTAAAGTAGGTCAAATAGATAATAGAGGTTCTCACTTTTACTTAGCAATGTATTGGGCTGAAGCGCTAGCAAATCAATCTAAAGATGCCGAATTAAAAAGCAAGTTCTCTCCTGTGGCAGCAGCGCTATTCGAAAATGAAAGTAAAATTAATTCCGAATTAATTGGAGCTCAAGGAAAAGTTCAAAATATTGGTGGTTACTACCAACCCAATCCAGAATTAACTAGCCAAGCAATGCGACCAAGTGTTACATTTAATTCAATTTTAGATTCTATATAATAATTTAGTATATATTTAATTAAAAGCTGTCAGATTTTGACAGCTTTTTTTGTATTAAACAAAATCAAAATTTAACTTTAGATTAATAGCCATTTCTTTGGGTAACAATTTTATTTTTATCAATTTTGCATCTTTAATTAATACTATGAAAATAAATAAAATAATTGCCGTTCTTTTTTTGTTATTGACAATAATAGCAAATGGTTTTTCTCAAGAAAAAGTCACGTTAAGCGGAACTATTACAGCAGCAAATAGTAATGAAACTGTTATTGGCGCAAATATTGTAATTAAATCTATTCCTGCTTACACCACAACAAATGAATATGGTTTCTATTCAATTACAATTCCCAAAGGAAATTATAAAATCGAAATAAGCTCTATTGGTTTTCAAACCAAAGAATTCAATGTAGATTTAAATAAAAACACCAAGTTAAACGTTTCCATTTCTGAAAATAGCGAAGAACTTCAAGAAGTAATAATTACCGAAAAGAAAACTACCAACACTCAAAAAGCAGAAATGAGTGTCAATAAACTTTCTATTGCAACCATTAAAAAAATGCCTGTGGTTCTGGGAGAAGTCGATGTATTAAAATCACTTTTATTACTTCCAGGTGTTACTAATGCTGGCGAAGGTGCTTCTGGATTCAATGTTCGCGGTGGTGGAGCCGACCAAAATTTAATACTTTTAGATGAAGCTACAATTTTCAATTCTTCTCATGTATTCGGTTTTTTCTCTGTTTTCAATCCTGATGCAATTAAAGATTTAAAATTATATAAAGGCGGGATTCCTTCAAGATTTGGAGGGAGAGCAAGTTCTGTATTAGATGTTTATCAAAAAGATGGGAATTCGAAAAGCTTTCATGCCAATGGTGGAATTGGTTTAATTTCAAGCCGATTGTTACTTGAAGGGCCAATTGTAAAAGACAAAGGTTCTTTTATTATTGCAGGTCGAGGTTCTTATGCACATTTATTTCTGAAATTATCAAGCAATAAAAACTCCGCTTATTTTTATGATCTAAACACCAAATTAAATTACAAATTGAACAAGAACAATAGTTTATATCTTTCCGGTTATTTTGGTCGTGATGTATTCAATTTAGCGGGTAGTTTTACCAATATTTATGGAAATGCTACTTCCAATTTCAGATGGAACCATTTGTTTTCAGATAAGTTATTTTCTAATTTGTCTTTCATATATAGTGACTATTATTACGGCTTACAACTCGATTTTGTTGGCTTTAAATACGATTCGGGAATTAAAAATTACAATTTAAAATACGATTTCAAGAATTATATTTCTGATAAAGTCAAACTTAATTATGGTGTAAATGCCATTTATTACGATTTTAATCCTGGATCAATTTCTCCAACAACTATTGAATCAGGAATTAATTACCGTCAATTGGATAAAAAATATGCTTTTGAACCAGCCATTTATTTGGAAGCTGAACATAAAATTACTGACAAATTAGAATTAATGTACGGTGTAAGATACAGTCAATTTTATAGATTAGGAGCGTCAAAAGTAAATTTGTATCAAAATAATGAAGCGGTAACTTTTAACAATCAACTTAAAATTTACGAAAAAGGAATCCCAATTGGGACAAAAAACTATAGTAATAATGAAGTTATCACTTCTTTTGACAATTTAGAACCACGATTTTCAGCTTCATATTCTATTGATAACAACCAATCAATAAAGGCGAGTTACAACCGAATGACACAGTATTTACAATTAGTTTCAAACACATCGTCGCCTACTCCATTAGATGTTTGGACTCCAAGTGACAATTATATTAAACCTCAGATTGCCGATCAGGTAGCCTTAGGATATTTCAAAAATTTCAATGAAGATGCTTATTCTCTTGAAGTTGAAACTTTTTATAAAACCGTAAAAAACAGAATTAATTATATTGATGGCGCTAATTTAATTGCAAATGAAGCACTGGAACAAGTGATCCTTAACGGTCAATTAAGGTCTTACGGTTTGGAATTGTTGCTTAGAAAAAACACCGGGAAATTAAACGGTTGGGTTTCTTATACACTGTCTCGTTCTGAGCAACAAACTCCGGGTAGAACAGCACTTGAAACAGGAATAAACAATGGAAATTGGTACAGTTCAACTTATGATAAATTGCACAATGTTGCCGTTACAGGTAATTACAATTGGAGTGAAAAATGGTCGTTTGGTGCGAATTTCATTTTGCAAACTGGACAACCAGTGACTTACCCTAATGGACAATACCAATACCAAGGAATTACTATCCCTAGTTTTGGTTTAAGAAATGAAAACAGATTACCTGCCTACCACCATTTGGATCTTTCTGCAACTTATATCCCTAAGCCACAGAAAAAGAAAAATTGGCAAGCAGAATGGGTTTTCAGTATTTACAATGTTTATAATCGTCAAAATGCAGCTTCTATTAGTTTCAAACAAAACAATGAAACTGGTGCAAATGAAGCCGTACGATTTTCAATATTTGGAGCAGTTCCAGCGGTGAGTTATAATTTTAAATTTTAAGACAATGAAAAATATAAAAATAATAGTAGCATTTATTGGATTGATTCTAATTTCAAGTTGCGAAAAAGTAGTCGATATTGATTTGAATACCATGGAACCAAAATTGGTTATTGATGCGGCTATCAAATGGCAAAAAGGAACTGTTGGAAATGTTCAGACGATTAAATTATCAACGACAACTTCTTATTATGACAACCAAATTCCCACCGTTTCTGGAGCAACTATTTATATAACAGATGCTGCAAATAACGTATTTAATTTTGTTGAATCGAGTGTTCCTGGTAGTTATGTATGCTCAAATTTCTCACCCGTATTGAACAGAAATTACACACTTACGGTCAATTCAAACGGGGCAACTTACACTGCAACTGAAACTTTAAAACCCGTACCTCAAATAAATAGAATTGAGCAAATTAACAATGCAGGATTCTCTGGAAAAGATATTGAAATAAAAACCTATTACACCGATAATGGTGCTACTCAGGATTACTATCTTACTAAATTTAAACCAAGTTATACCGTTATTCCAATCTATTTTGCACAGGAGGATATTAGCTTTCAGGGAAATCAAATATTTAGTTTGTACAGAAGTGACAAATTAAAACCTGGGCAAAATTTTGAAGTTACCTTATCAGGAATTTCAAAACAATACTACAATTACATGAGAATCTTAATTTCAATTGCAGGAAGTAATAGCGGAAGCCCATTCCAATCGCCTTCAGCAACGGTTCGTGGTAACATTATTAATACCACCAACGATGCAAATTACCCTTTAGGTTACTTCAGTCTATCAGAGCAAGACTATAGGAATTATATTGTAAACTAATTTTAATTATTCAATCAATTAAATGTCTTCTCACCACATTGTTCGCGACGACCAAGAACCTGCATTAATTATTGCAAATGGTGCAGCGTGTAGCAATGAATTATTGGGGCAATTGCTTGAATGGTCACCATTAGTGGTTGTTTTGGATTCGGCAATGGAACGTGTAGTTGAACTGGGAATAAAAGTGGATGTTTTATTAGGTGATTTCGATCGAGGTTTCGATGCCAATTATTATAGAGAAAGTCATTACCCTATTGAAATTATACATACTCCCGATCAAGATAAAACCGATTTAGAAAAAGCATTTGATTATTTGTACGCAAGAAATATCCCTGCCGTAAATGTGGTTTGGGCAACTGGAAAACGCGCCGATCATACCATTACCAATCTTACGAATATTGTCAATTACCGTGAAAAACTTAAAATTGTAATTATTGACGATCATTCAAAAGTGTTTTTGTTGCCTCGCAAATTTGAAAAATGGTACACCGAAAAAACACCTATTTCTTTAATTCCTGTTGGAAAAGTAACAGGAATTCATTCTACCAATTTGCATTACCCATTAAAAGAAGATACTTTAACAATGGGATACAGAACCGGAAGTAGCAATTTTGTTACCAAAGATGGTATTGTAGTTATAGAACACGAAACTGGCGATTTATTGCTTATGGAATGTTTGGACTAACACAATTACAACTTTAGATTCCTTACCTTTGTCCGACATGAAAAAACAAAAAATCAAGACCGAGAAAGTCAATCTTCATCCAAGAAACAAGCACAGATTTGGTTATGATTTTGAAAAATTAATTCAAAGTTGTCCTGAATTAAACGACTTTGTTTTTACCAACCAATACGAAACACAAACCATCGATTTTAGTAATTCTGATGCGGTAAAATTATTAAATAAAGCACTGTTGATTTCGGAATATGAAATCCATAATTGGGATATTCCAAAAAATTATCTTTGTCCGCCACTCCCAGGAAGAGCCGATTATATTCATTATATAGCCGATTTATTGACAGAATCTAATAATGGTATTCTTCCAAAAGGTGATACTATTCAAGGGCTTGACATCGGGATTGGTGCTAATTGCATTTATCCTATTATTGGAAATACTACTTATGGATGGAGTTTTGTAGGTTCCGACATTGATGAAAAAGCACTTCAAAACTGTAAAAAAATCATTGGTCAGAATGAAAAATTAATAGATTTTATCAGTTTGCAATTGCAAACAGAACCTCGATTTATTTTTAAGAATATAATAACTCCCGAAGATAAATTTGCTTTTACCATTTGCAATCCTCCATTTCATGCTTCGGCGTTGGAGGCTGCTAAAGCAAATATTCGAAAAACTAACAACCTAGAAAATACGAAATCCAATCAACCATTATTAAACTTTGGAGGCCAAAACACAGAATTGTGGTGCGAGGGTGGTGAAATTCGTTTCTTAACACAAATGATTTATGAAAGCGCTAAGTTTCCTATGAATTGCTTTTGGTTCACTACATTGGTATCCAAAAAAGAAAATTTAAAGAGTATTTACAAAACCTTACAAAAAGTAAATGCTGTGACTGTAAAAACCATTGAAATGGCTCAAGGCCAAAAAACAAGCCGTTTTTTAGCATGGACGTTTTTGAGTGAAGTACAACAAAAAAGTTGGAAGTTTTAATTTATTGTTGCCCTTTTATTTTGCGATTACTTTGTACCTTT
>CALPLL020000081.1 GCA_943324395.2 Rhizobium sp. Q54 | reverse complement strand
TTTCCTTTACCTGAACTTCAGATAAAACGGGATTTAAAATGAAAACAGTTTCATAATGATTCATAAAAATATATTTTATTGTTAAATTGGATGCAAAAGTAGCTTATATTTTTGAATTGGCAAACAAACAACCGAAATTTCTTTAAAGAAGCTAACAAACCAATAAAATAAGGGTTTGCTAGCCTATTTCACCTATTAAAAGTGATATTTTATATTGATTCCATTCCAAAAGTAAGCTTTGCTAGACCCTGGATTTACGTCGGCAGCCATATCAGAGGGAAATCCATTTCCAGCATCAAAATCATTAATATTACCTCCTAAAAATAAGAAGGTATAATTGGTTTGATTGGTTAAATTATTTCCTGCTACGAATAAATCTAAACTTAATTTTTTGTTTTTAGAAGCTATTTTATAACCCAATTTGGCGTTTAATAATCCGAAACCATTAACGGTATTTGTATTAGCAAAATCAGAAAACACTTCACTCAAATAATTAAAAGTTGAGTTTAGGTAAATTCCTTTTGGAGATTGAAAATCCAATCCTAAAGAATATTTCTGTTTTGGAACTCCAACAACCGATTTATTAGAAAAATCAGTTAAAACTCCATTAACTCTTGTTGAAAAATCAGTGTATTTGAAATCATAATAAGAGAAATTCACAAATGAGGTCACTTTTGAAAGAATTGGATTTGATTTAACATCACAAACATATCCAATACTTGCTTCCAATCCTTTATTCAATTGATTACCAGTGTTGGCAGTGTAGGTATAACTTCCACCGACAGGATTAGCAGCACTTAATTGAGTCAATTTATTGTTGATATTCATATTAAAAAGAGACACTTGATAATCAAAACGAGTATTAAATAACAATCCTTGTGCAGAAACTTCAATCATCTTGGCTTTTTCTGGAACCAAGTCATCATTTGCTTTATTTAAAGCACTGATGTAAGACGTTGATGCCGTTGGTGCATTGTATCCTTCACTATATGAAACATTTATAATTTGATCTTTGAATGTTTTTTGAATCGCAATATGAGGATTATAGGATGTTTGAAACGATTTACTAAAAGAAGTATTTTTGGTATTTCCAACGATTAAACCAGGCAAAGCTAATAAATCAATACGGTCGTAATCTATATGATTGGCACTTAAACCCACGATTACTGAAAAATCATACTTTTTGAAATTGATTCGATCATGAATAAAAACAGATTGCTGATTGGTAGTATATTTATAATAATTCCCAGCCGCTATTGGTGAAACAGTTAATGGGTTATTTAAATCACCCGTAAATCTGAAATTTGAAATTAAAGATTTACATTGTTGAATTTCTGTTCCAAAATCCAATACATTTTCAATCACATTTGAAATATCATTTGATTTAGTAAAAACTGATCGAATACCGTAATTTGGGGAACTAAATTGTTCGTATGCACCCGCAACCACTCTTTCAGAATCTGTACCCGAATAAAAAAGTACCGTAGAGTTTTTAAATGTACTGCTGAATTTGAAATTACTTGAAACTCCAAATCGAGTGGATTGCATATCTAAATGGGAATTTTTTCGAATATAAGCATCGTTACCAGGATCATTATTGGCATAATAATAAGAATACGGTATTTGGCCTGAAATTCCTTCATGAGAATAATTATGACTCAAAAATACCGAAACCGATTGCTTATCTGTGAATTTAAAATCTCCTTTATAGGTAATAAAATTCTTTAAACTTTCGCCATTTGGACGATAACCATCCGATTGTAAGTGGCCGAAATTAACAAACATTGAAGCGTTATCGGTAACATAATCCAAACGAGTATTGGTTTGAATCAAATTAAATGAACCTGTAGTTGTATTTTGAGTCAAAGAGATTCCCTTGTCGTCGGAATTTTTAAGATAAAAACGTACAACTCCTCCTACTCCTGCTCCATACATTGTAGAAGCTGGTCCTTTTACTACTTCAATATTATCGACTACAGAAAAATCAACATCATCTAATATTGTAACTCCTTCAGCATTAGTTAATGGAATTTGGTTAAAATAAGCTTTTATTCCCCAGTTATTGAACTTTTGATCGTTTCCATATCCTCTAATTACAATTCGTTGTCCTCCCACTTGCGTTCTTTTATCTACTTGAACACCAGCCATAACTCCGAGACTTTGTTCTAAAAACGCAGGGTTATTTCTATTCAATTCTTGCGAGGACAATAACTCCGTGAATTGACCGTGGCGCTTAAATTCACTCAGTTCTCTTAAGGTTTTGGCTCGTGCATTAACGACAACACTTTTTAATTGGTTAATTGAATCTTGTTCAATTTGTGCAATTATTTGCATTGAAAATAACGAAACCATTAAAACCACTATTTTTGTTTTCATATTTACTCATTATTATAGAATTAATAATATATTCTAATAAAAATCAACGTTAACAATTACTCTTATAGATCTATAAACAGCTACTGCTTCAAAGCTATTGAGTATTTTTTGAAGTGTATTTTTCGTAGTTACTATTGAGGTTGCAGCGGGAATTTTTACCATTATAGTTCGAATGTATTCATTACGAATTCTGCTAATTGCTGGTTCCTCAGGACCCAAAACCGGCATGGGCAAACTTTTTTGCATCACCTGGTACAACCACATGGATCCTTCTTTTAATTTTTCAAAATCTCTATGTTTCAGTGTGAGCTTTATCAATTTATAATAAGGTGGATATTTATAAATTTCTCGTTCTATTAATTGCTCTTTAAACATGGAATCATAATCGTTTCGAGTAACTTGTTGAATCGTATTATGAAGCGGCGTGTAGGTTTGAATTATCACTTTTCCTTGTTTTTCTGATCTTCCAGATCGTCCTGAAACTTGCGCCATCATTTGAAAACTTCTTTCATAAGCCCTAAAATCAGGATGGTAAAGCATGTTGTCGGCATTCATGATTCCAACCAATGTTACATTATCAAAATCCAACCCTTTTCCTAGCATTTGGGTTCCAACCAATATATCAAGCTCGCGATTTTTAAAACTGTCTATTATTTTTTCAAATCCAAATTTGCCTCTCGTAGTATCCTGATCCATTCTACCAATCTTATAATTAGGAAAAAGAGCCACTAATTCTTGCTGAATTTGCTCGGTTCCAAAACCTTTTGTAGTTAAATTCACACTTGAACATGCGTGACAATTCGTTGGTTTTGCAATAGAATAGCCACAATAATGACATCGTAACTGATTTTTATGTTTGTGGTAAGTCAAACTTACATCACATTGCTGGCATTGCGGAACGTGACCACAAGTTAAACATTCTAATAAAGGCGAATAGCCACGACGGTTTTGAAACAAAATTACCTGTTCTCCAAGAATTAATGAATTCGTGATTTGTTCAATTAAAACTTCGCTAAAATGACCTGTCATTTTTTTTCTAAAGTATTTGTCTTTAAGGTCAACCAATTCAATTTTTGGCATCGTCACATTTCCAAATCTTTCAACTAGGGTAACCAATCCAAACTTTCCTGTTTTAGCATTATTATAAGATTCTATACTTGGCGTTGCCGATCCTAAAATCACTTTTGCTTTTTGCAGTCCGGCCAATACTATCGCAGCATCTCGAGCGTGGTATATAGGTGCGGGATCCACTTGCTTATAGGTTTGCTCGTGTTCTTCATCTACAATTACGAAGCCTAAATCTTGAAATGGCAGAAATAACGCCGACCTCGCTCCGATTACAATTTGTGCTTTTTCCGACTTTTCTAGCACCTGATTCCAAACCTCAACTCTCTCGTTGTTGCTGTATTTAGAATGAAAAACAGCAACTTTATTTCCGAAATGAGTGCGCAGTCTTCCTACTAATTGAGTAGTTAGTGCAATTTCTGGTAATAAATAAAGTACTTGTTTTCCATTTTCAAGATATTCTTCTATAAGCTTAATATAAATTTCTGTTTTACCACTTGCGGTTACACCGTGAAGCAAGCAAACTTCTTTATTAATTAAAGATTCTTTTATTGAATTAAAAGCTTCTTCTTGAGGCGTGCTTAATTTTATTTGGCCTTCATTCGCCTCGCCTTTAAAATTTACTCGATCTTCTTGAAGATAATATTCTTCAAAAATTCCCTTATCTATTAACGCTTTAATAATTCCAGTGGTGGATTGCGCTGTTTCAGTTAGTATTTTAACAGTTATTGGTTTCTTTTCAGTTGCTGTTAATTGAAAATACGATAGGATAACTTCCTTTTGTTTGGTGGCGCTTTTTAAAGTTTCTAATAATTGCTCTAAGCCTTTATTTGAATCAAATTCGTTATTTAATCGAACGTAACGAACCAATTTAGGTTTGTATGTTTCAAGCATTTCCTCTTGCAAAACCAATATATTTTTGTCAATTAGTTTTTGAAGAATAGGAAAAACGCTCTTTTTATTTAAGATTGCTATTATGTCTTGAACCTTCAGCGAACTTTGGTGCTGCAATGCTTGATAAATTAAATATTCATCGTCAGAAAGTTGAGATTCATCAACATAAATAGCTGGTTTTTGAGAAATTACTGTTTCGCTTTCTAATAATAGTGCACTAGGAATTGCACCACGAAATACATCGCCAATTGCGCACATATAATAAGATGCGATCCATTGCCAATGTTCAATTTGAGTTGGTGTTACTAAAGGCTTTTCGTCTAGAATTTGATGAATTTCTTTGGCATCATATAATGTTGGGGCATTTTGATGTAATTCAATTACTAATGCGGTATAGATTTTACTTTTTCCGAAGGGAACAGCAACGCGCATGCCCTTTTTTATATAGTTATATTCTGCTTCAGAAACACTATAAGTAAAAGTTTTTTCAAGGGAAAGCGGTAAAATTACTTCGACAAAAAATTGCATTTATTTTATTTTACTCGTTCCCAGTATTGTGTTCTACCAATTAATGAAAAACCTAAATAGCCACGAACTTTAAGTTTGTCGGTACCTTCCAATTCGATGTAGCACTTGTATAATTTACCCGACTTAGGATCTAAAATTCTCCCATCATTGTATTCTAAACCGTCTTTTACCAATCCTTTGATAATTACTAATCCCAAAATGGGTTTGTTGTGATCATCACCGGGACAATCTTTACAAGTATTATTACGATTTTTTGGATTTAAAATTTCGATTACTTTACCATATATTTTATTGTTGTGCTCATAAATTTCTACAACAGACATTGCTTTCCCGGATACCTCATCAATGGTATTCCATTTACCAATAACTCCGCGGCTTTGAGAGAAGGTATTAATTGAAAATAAAACTAAAATAATAACTACAAGTTTTTTCATAATCTAAATGTTTTTTAGCCCCGATAGCAGCGACATCCCACGCATTTTCGCGTGGATATAGCGGATAGCGGGATTAGCTTCAAATGAAACTATTTGTCAATTTTATCTGTTTTTAATTTACCAATTATAGAATTCAATTCGAATCCTAATAATAATATCATACAATTTATCCAAATATAAAACATCATAATCAATAATGTTCCAATTGAGCCATAAAGTTCGTTGTATTTTGAAAATTTAATTACCCATATTCCAAAAAAGTACGAGGTAATAATCACCAAAATCGTAGTAAATACAGAACCTATTGTAATTAATGGTGGTTTATTTTTTTTCTTAGTTCCAAATCGGAATAATATCGAAATGGTTATTAAAATCATCAAGATTACGAAAGCGTAACGACTTAAAATTATTATTGGAATACTGTCGCTAAGTACATCTTGAATCATTGTTTTTTGAATAAATACCTCAAATATTACAATTGCCGCAACTGTTATTAAAAGCAACATTGAAAGCACTAATGATAAAGCTAGTGCGATAAGATATTGTTGTAAAAATCCGCGTTTATCAATTACATGTCGAGACGATTCAAAACCACCAAGGATAGCGTTTAAACCGTTTGCCATTAAAAAAATAGACAAGAAAAATCCAGTTGATAATAAGCCTGAATGACTGTTGTTAAGAATATCGTTGATAATGCTAAAAATAGCGTCGTAGGTATTTGGTGGTACTCCATCTTTTACAAATTCTAAAAAGTCGGTTTGGAAACCTTCAATTGGAATAAAAGGAATAAGGTTTAAAATGAATAAAGCAAAGGGAAATAGTGCCATAAAAAAACTAAAAGCAACGGCACTGGCATGGTAGGAAAGTGCGCCTTCAAAAATCCCAACAGAATACATTTTTATAAGGTCGTAGAATGACAATCCATGAAGCCACATCGGTTTTATACGTTGTAGCACATGAATAATGTTTCTTAATACTGGAATTTCTTTAAATTTCATTTAGAATGCAATTTTAACAGAATGCTAATTTAGAATTAATTTCGTTAATCTGAAAGCATCTTAGTTTTGTAAATTTTAAAAATAGTTTATTATCTTTGAAAAAAAATACCATGAGCCAAAACATGATCCTTAACAATCAAGAAATTAAGCATAAAATTACTCGTATTGCTTACCAGATTTATGAGACTTTTGTTGACGAAGAGGAAATTGTTATTAGCGGAATTGCTTCCAATGGATTCGTTTTTGCTAAGAAAATTGCGGCAGAATTAGAAAAAATATCTACTTTGAAAGTTGTTTTGTGTGAAGTTTATATTAACAAGCAAAATGTAAATGCTCCTATTACCACTTCCCTTTCGATTGATCAGTATAAAAACAAAGGTTTGGTTTTGGTTGACGATGTGTTAAATTCAGGTACCACTTTAATATATGGCGTAAAACATTTCTTGGAAGTACCTTTGAAGAAATTAAAAACGGCGGTTTTAATTGACCGTAATCACAAAAAATACCCTGTAAAAGCTGATTTTAAAGGAATTTCTCTTTCTACGTCTTTATTAGAACACGTTCAAGTGGTTTTTGAAGAAAAAGGAGATTACGCTTATTTAAGCTAAAATAGTTTCTATTTCTGAAATTATTTCTTCAGAGGATTTCCCATCCACACTAATTTTAAATTGCGCTTGATTGTAGTAATAACTTCGATCAAATAGGTTTTTGGCTATAAACTCCTTCATTTCTTCAGGGTTTTTATTGGCAATTAAAGGTCTTTCTGAATTAGAATAAAGCAATCTATCATATAAGGTTTCCACCGATGCTTTTAAATAAATAGATATTACATTGGATGATTTTAGGAATTCATGATTATTAGAATAACATGGAGTGCCGCCGCCGAGACTTAAAATAAAAGACTCTTGATTATTTATAAGTTTTTCTAGAATTTGATGTTCTAATTTTCTAAAATAGATCTCTCCTTTTTCGGAAAATATGTTTTTCACAGAAGCATTTTCGTTTTTTTCGATAATTTCATCTAAATCTAGATAGGAAAAGGAAGTTGAATTGGCGAGTAATTTCGCAATAGTAGACTTCCCACAACCCATATAACCTAACAAAATTATTTTTTTCATAGCAATAAGCCCTTATAAACTAAGGTATTAAGATTATTTTATTCAAAAAGTAAATTTATAAATAAAATAGCTTTGAAAAATAAATAATATCGCCTTATATTTGCACCCGCGTTGAAGGAATAGAAAATGACTCGATAGCTCAGTTGGTAGAGCACATCACTTTTAATGATGGGGTCCTGGGTTCGAGCCCCAGTCGGGTCACAAAAATGACTTATTTTTAATTCCTTCAAGCAATGACTCGATAGCTCAGTTGGTAGAGCACATCACTTTTAATGATGGGGTCCTGGGT
>CALPLL020000080.1 GCA_943324395.2 Rhizobium sp. Q54 | reverse complement strand
TAAGAAGTTAAATCGTAATTTAGCATTCAATGAAAATATTTATTCAAATACTTAGCTTCCTTCTGTTTGGAGTTTTTACCTGTCATGGGCAAATTACCAATGCTACTTTATTATCATCTGAACCCATTAAAGCAAATCGTTTTTTAGCTATTGATGTTTTATCCAATCAATATTATGAAGAAAATGGCGTTTTATTAAAGAAAAATGGAAGTCAAATTTGGCAATACAAAAACCTTGCTTTAGGGAAAATACTAAAAATTGATACCCAAAATCCGCTAAAAATTGCTGTATTCTTTGAAAGATTTAATTCGGTGGTTTTATTAGATAGTCAGTTAAATGAGATTAAAAAAATAGCATTTTCTGATATAAATAAAAATTCTATAATCGCCAATGCTATTGGAATTGCAGCTCAAAATAAATTGTGGTTTTACGATACTATTTCTCAAAAAATTGGACTTTTCAATTTTATAAATGATGATTTTAAATGGATTTCAACGCCTTTTCAAGGAAATTTCAAACATTATGAATCTGATTTTAATAATTTTCAATGGATTGACACTGATTTAAATTGGTTCACTTGTAATTTGTATGGAGAAATTAAATTGATTCGCAAAGTTCCCGAATTTGATAAAATTCAAATAATAAATTCAGATTCAATATTATTTTCAAAAGGAGAACACTTGTATTTTCTTGATTTTAAATCCAATAAATCCCAAGAAGTGCAAAATGTTAATAAAAGCTTTGATTTTTTTATTTACAAAGACCAAATTTTATCTATTTTTACCAATCGACAAATTAAGAATTATAAAATACTATTACCATAATGCACATAGCTATAGCAGGAAATATAGGAGCGGGAAAAACATCATTAACTCGCTTGTTAGCAAAGCATTTCAAGTGGGACCCTCATTTTGAAGACGTAGTTGACAACCCTTATTTAGATGATTTTTACCATCAAATGGAACGCTGGTCGTTCAATTTACAAATCTATTTCTTGAATAGTCGTTTCAGACAAGTGCTTCAAATTCGCGAAAGCGGTAAAAAAATAATTCAAGATCGAACTATCTATGAAGATGCTCATATTTTTGCACCCAACCTTCACGCAATGGGGTTGATGACCAATAGAGATTTTCAAAATTACAGCTCCCTTTTTGATCTAATGGAAGGACTTGTTGCTCCTCCAGATATGCTTATTTATTTGAGAAGTTCTATTCCAAATTTGGTTTCTCAAATTCACCAGCGCGGTCGTGAATATGAAAATTCAATTTCTATTGAATATTTAAACCGTTTGAACGAAAGATACGAAGCTTGGGTTTCTAATTATACCAAAGGAAAATTGCTAATTATTGAAGTTGATAATATCGATTTTGTAAATAATCCAGAAGACTTAGGAATGATAATTAACAAAATTGACGCAGAATTAAACGGGTTATTTTAGTCTAATAATTATTTCGAAACCAAACCTTCATCCATTCTCTTTTTAAAATCAAAAAAGAAACTTGCTCGGACAAAATAACTAGATCCGATCCGTCTAATTTTTTAATTTGATCTTCAGGAACATCAATAATATATAGTAAATTGAGGTATTCTGCAAATTTATATTGAATCAATCGGTAAATTTTTTCATGCAATTCTCCTTTTAATTCTTCGGCAGAAATTGACATTGGAAAATCAATTGGTTCATTTGCCAAATTGAAATCTTTATTTATTTGCTCAATTAATTTTGAATATAAGTTATCGTTTGTGGCTTCATTCAGTAATAAATCTGAATTTGTTGGTGCAATAAATGTTTTTGAACTCATTAAAATTATACTTTTCGCCCCATTAAATTTTCCCCAAAAGTTCTTAGCATTTCCTTTTTATTGTCGTCAATGCTGATTTTTTGTAATGTGTCAAAAGCTTTAAAAGTAAATTCTTGAATAGCGTTTTTGGTTTCTTGAGCAGCACCCGAGCCAACAAATATTTCTTTAACTGCAGCAATTTTATCGGAACTGTCTTGTGGGTGAATTGAAAATAAATCAACTAATTTCTTCGCTTGATCAGTTGATGCAAATTCAAGTGCTTTTAAATATAAATAGGTTTTTTTGTTTTCGATAATGTCTCCACCAACTTGTTTTCCAAAGGTTTCTGGGTTTCCAAAAGCGTCTAAATAATCATCTTGTAATTGAAATGCCAATCCTAAATTCAATCCGAAATCATAAATTAAGTTCGCATTTTCTTCAGAAGTTTCAGCTATAATAGCGCCCATTTTCATTGCGGCAGCTACCAATACAGCTGTTTTATATTGAATCATTTTCAGGTATTCCGGAATTGAAACATCGGTTCGAGTTTCAAAATCTACATCCCATTGTTGTCCTTCGCAAACTTCCAAAGCGGTTTTGCTAAATAATTTCGCTAATTCCCTAAATATGGCCGGTTCGTATTTTTCAAAATATTGATAGGCAAGAATTAACATGGCATCTCCAGAAAGAATTCCAGTATTGATATCCCACTTTTCATGCACGGTTACATTGCCTCTTCTCAAAGGAGCATCGTCCATAATATCATCATGAATAAGCGAAAAATTATGAAAAACCTCAACAGCAAGTGCTGCTGGCAATGCTTTTTTGTAATCGGCATCAAAAACTTCGGCACTCATTAAGGTTAAAACCGGTCTCATTCTTTTTCCACCTAATCCCAAAATATAATGAATAGGATCATAAAGATTTTTTGGCTCTTTAGTCTCATATTGAGATTCTAAATAGTCCGCAATAAATTCTTGATATTGATTAATAGAATGCATGATTCTTGATTTGTTAATTGTTTAAAAATTATAATCGGAAGTGCTTATAACATTTGTACCTTACAAAGAAACTCAAAATTATTTGAACTATAAACTTTCTTAAATGTTAAATAATTGTAAATACTGGGAAACTATTTTGGTATTCAAAGTTTCCGTTGTAAGTTTGCGGCAAATTAAAAAATTTCCCTATTAAATGAGAGAGAAAATTATGTCTAAAGCCAGTGATTTGTTCATGAAACTAGGTTTCAAGAGCGTCACTATGGATGATATAGCGGGAGAAATGGCGATTTCTAAAAAAACAATCTACAAGTTTTTTAGTAATAAAGAAATTCTGATTGAAGAAATCACTGGATTGATTCATTCTGAAATTCATGAGATAATTAATCAAATTGTAGCTCAAGATTACAATGCAATTGAAGAAAATTATCAAATTAGAAAAATGTTCAAGGAAATGTTCAAATCGGCAGATACTTCGCCGGTTTATCAACTTAAAAAACATTATCCTTCGATTTTTGAAAAAGTAATGGCCAAGGAAATGAATGAATGCAACACATTATTCAAAAATAATATTGAAAAGGGAATTGCTCAAGGCCTTTACAGAAAAGAAATTCCCGTTGAAACTTTTGTTAAATTTTATTACAATTTGATATTTAGTATAAAAGAACAAACCGTTTCTGAAAAAGAAGGACAAAATTTAGAATTACAAATATTAGAATACCACACCAGAGCAATTGCAACATTAGAAGGAATTGCAGAATTAGAAAAACAATTATTGAACATCGAAAAACAATGAAAAAATTAATTTTTATTAGTGTATTGTCCTTTACCTTTATTGCAAATGCACAAGAAAAACCAAAAAGCAATTCGTTTAGTTTAGACGAAGCCATTAATTATGCGCTAAGCAATAATTATGCTGCCATTAATTCTCAGAGAGATATTGCTGCTGCAAAAAGTAAAAAATGGGAAACAACGGCAATGGGGCTTCCGCAAATTAATGCAAATTTAGACTATCAAAACAATTTTGAACTGCAAAAATCTCTTATTCCAGCTCAATTTTTTGGAGGAAATCCAGGTGAATTTGCAGAAGTCGCTTTTGGAACTAAACACAACATGAACGCTAGAACTACATTAAGTCAGTTGCTTTTTGATGGTTCCTATATTGTGGCGGTTCAAGCCTCCAAAACATATTTAAAATTTTATCAAAATTCGAAAGAAAAAACGGATCAAGAAGTTAAAGAAATGGTTATCAATGCCTATGGAAATGTTTTATTGGCTGAAGAGAGCATTTTGATATTAGAAAAAAATAAAGGAATCTTAGAAAAAACATTGTTTGACACCAAAGAAACGTTTAAAAATGGTTTGATCGAAGAAGAAAATGTAGAGCAACTTCAAATTACACTTTCAACAATTAATAGTAATTTAAATAACGTTAAAAGACTTAGAGAAATAGCTTCAAAAATGTTGAAGATTTCTATAGGAATGAATATAGATGAGGAATTAATATTAACCGATAAATTGGATAATCTTGCGGTTAAAAATTTGGATTCCGCTTTTACTCAAACTGAATTTTCCCCTGTTCAAAACATCTATTATCAAATGGCGTTGAATTTTCAAGAGCAACGTAATTTGGAATTGAAATTACAAAAAACGAAGGCGTTGCCGTCATTAGCAGCAGTTGTAAATGTGGGATATAATGCTTTTGGAAACCAATTTCAATTTTTTACAAGCAATCAAAAATGGTTGAATTATTCTAATATGGGAGTTAGTTTAAGTGTTCCGATATTCAGCAGTTTTGCCAGAAATGCTAGAACACAACAAGCAAAAATTGCATTTGAAAAAGCAAAAACACAACTTACAGAAACAGAACAAAAATTAAAATTACAATATGCAAATGCTAAAAGTGAATATGAATTTAGCATCGAAGCATTTGCAACAGCAAAAACCAATTTGAATTTAGCTGAGCGAATCGAGAAAAAGCAAGGAATCAAATTTAAAGAAGGATTATCGTCAAGTTTCGACTTTAGTGAGGCGCAACGCCAATTGTATGCTGCGCAACAAAATTACCTTCAATCGATGGTGAATGTTATCAATAAAAAAGCAAGTTTAGAAAAAGTAATTAATAAAAAATAATCAAGAAAAAAACCTTTAAAAAATGAAAAAAATAATTTTAATCGCAACATTTTCCGCACTATTATTCTCTTGTGGAAAGAAAGAAGAAAACGCCAATATTGATTCATTAATTGCTTCAAAAAACTTGGTTTCTATAAAAGAAAAAAGAGCAGAATTGCAAACGCAATTAACACAGCTTGACAATGCAATAGCAGAATTGGACGTGAAAAAAACAGAAGAAGCATTGGTTTCTGTGGAAACGGTAAAAGACACTGTTTTCAGTCATTATTTAGAAGTTCAAGGAAATGTGAACACGAAAGAAAACATAATTATATACCCGCAATTTGCAGGAATTTTAAATACTGTAAATGTAATTGCAGGACAAAAAGTGACTAAAGGTCAAGTATTAGGAACTATTGACGATGGTGGATTAAGTCAGCAATTGGCGCAATTAGAAAACCAATTGGCTTTAGCAAAAACAACTTTCGAAAGACAAAAGCGTTTATGGGATCAAAAAATTGGTTCTGAAATCCAATATTTACAAGCGCAAACCAGCATGGTAAGCCAGCAAAAAGCGGTTTCTCAAATGAAAGCCCAAATGGCGAAAACAAGAATTATCGCTCCTTTTAATGGTGTGATTGATGAGTTAATTGCTGAAAGAGGACAAGTGGTTGGACCTGGACAAGGATTAATGAGAATAGTAAATTTAAATAACATGTTCGTTTCAACAACCGTTCCTGAAAGTTACATTGGAAAATTAAAAGTAGGAACAGAAGTAAGCGTTTATTTGGCTTCTTTAGGAAAATCATTTAATGGTAAAATTCGTCAGGTAGGAAATAACATCAACCCAAATAATAGAAGTTTTGGAATTGAAGTTTCCGTACCTAATACAGATAATTTATTGCGTCCTAACCAAGTTGCAAAACTTAAAATTACGGATTACACTAGTGCAAAAGCGGTTGTAGTTCCGTCTAATGTAATTCAGGAAGATGCCGATGGAAACCAATTTGTTTTTGAAGTATCGTCTGTGAAAGATAAAACTGGAATTGCTAAAAAGGTGATTGTAAAAGTGGGAAAAACATCTGATAATTTCACCGAAATTTTAAGCGGATTAGAGCCAAAAACAGTATTAGTTGGCGACGGAGTTAAAACAGTATCAGAAGGAATGAAACTAAACTTCTAATGTAAATTAGTTTAAAGTTTAAGGTTTAAAGTTTTGCAAAACCGCGAACCAAACCTTAAACATTTGAACCTTAAACAAAAATTATGAGTCATCAAAAAAAAGAATTTGGGATTTCAAGTTGGGCTGTTGACAACCGAATTACGGTTTACATTCTAACTTTTATTATTGTGGTAATGGGAACGATGGCGTATATCAATATGCCGCGTGAAAATTTCCCTGAGATTTTAGAAAACAAAATTTACGTTTCATCAGTTTTCCCAGGAAACTCATCTGAAGACGTTGAAAAACTAGTGGTAAAACCACTGGAAGATCAGTTTAAAAATATTTCTGGTGTAACCAAAGTGACTTCGAGTTCGTTTCAGGATTACGGAATTGTAGTCGTAGAATTTGAACAAAGTGTTTCAATTGAAGAAGCCAAAATCCGAATAAAAGATAAAACCGATATGGCGAAAGCCGACACCGATTGGCCTAATCTTGACAACGGAAGTAAAGTAGAACCTAGTATTTTCAATATTAATATTTCGGAAGAAGTGCCTATTTTAAATATTAATTTGAAAGGAAATTATACCACACAACAACTTAAAAAATACGGTGAATACCTAAAAGACGAGATTGAAAATGTCCCTGAAGTAAAAAAAGTGGATATTTTAGGTGTAGATGATAAAGAAGTTGAAATTGCGATTGATGTGTTCAAAATGAACGCTGCAAAAGTGAGTTTCGACGACATTCAAAATGCGGTGAAATATGAAAATATGACACTTTCAGGAGGAAATTTAATTTCTCAAGGATCTCGAAATAATATTCGAATTGTGGGTGAAATCAAAAATCCTAAAGATCTTGAAAATGTAGTGGTAAAATCTTATGGAGGTACAGTTTACCTAAAAGACATTGCCGTAATCAATTTCAAGGAAAAAGAAAAAACAACTTATGCTCGTGAAAGCGGACAGGAAGTGGTGATGTTGAATGTGAAAAAACGTTCCGGTCAAAATATGATTTCGGCTTTAGATCAAGTGAAAGAAATTGTGGCGAAAGCTCAAAAAACAGTCTTGCCTAAAGATTTGAGTATCAAAATGACCAACGACCAATCCAATAAAGTAGAACACCAAGTAAACGAATTATCAAACCACATTATTTTCGGAATTATCCTTGTTATGATTGTATTGATGTTCACAATGGGATTGAGAAATTCCTTATTTGTAGGGGCTGCAATTCCGCTTTCTATGTTAATGGCATTTGCGATTTTATCTGCTTTTGGTTACACATTGAATACCATGGTTTTATTTGGATTAGTAATGGGATTAGGATTACTAGTTGACGATGGAATTGTAGTAGTGGATAACGTTTTTGCCAACATGAAAAAAGGTTTAGGACGTATTGAAGCTTCTAAAATTGGTATTGGCGAAATCGCTTGGCCAGTAATTTCATCAACTGCAACAACTTTAGCTGCCTTTATTCCATTGGCTTTATGGCCTGGAACGGTTGGTAAATTCATGGTTTATTTCCCAATCACTTTATCCTGTGTATTAGGTGCATCGTTATTCGTGGCGATGGTAATTAATGCTGCTATGACCGGTGGTTTTATGGATATAGAAGATAGAAATATCTCTAAAAAAGCGTTGAAGAAATACACAATTATTTT
>CALPLL020000079.1 GCA_943324395.2 Rhizobium sp. Q54 | reverse complement strand
TCTGTTGATGCTTTTCAAGACGAAAATTTTATCACTAAGAAATATTTGAAATTCTGTCAAGGATTTGCAAAAGACGTTGTTTTTCCTGCTGAGGATAAAAAACAAGAAGTGATGTTCATGAACCGTTCGGTGAATTATTTTGCTAAAAACGATCAGTTTGAAGAAAGTAATTTCTTAAATGAAGTGATGGACAATCCCGATTTAATTCCTGAATTCAGAAGTTACAAAGTAGATAAAGGCGAGAAATACAGTATTGAAGATGTGACTACTTTTCCTATTGCAAATTCGGCCGTTTCTGATGCTCGTAAATCAATAAAAAACGTAATTAATTTAGATACTCACATTCAAATTAAAATGGATTTTATTAATCCTGAAAGTGCTGAAAAATTTGTTGAAAAAGGCTGGGACGAAGAAAAGCAAATGTATTATTACTTGGTTTATTTTAATAAAGAACAAAAAAGCTAGATTAAATAATAAATATAAAAATCCCTTAAATAAATAAGGGATTTTTTTTGTTAAAAATTATAGTTTTTGTAACATTTAAAAACATTAAACGTCTTACATTTATAAAAAAATAAAATTTGGAAAATATACTTTCGATTAATAATCTGAACAAAATTTATAATAAATATGTTCACGCTGTAAACAATGTATCTCTTGAGATTAAAAAAGGAAATGTTTACGGAATTTTAGGACCTAATGGAAGCGGAAAATCTACTACGTTAGGAATTGTTTTAAATGTGGTTAATAAAACTTCCGAGACTTATAGTTGGTTTGACGGTAATATGGAAACCCATGAAGCACTTAAAAAAGTAGGTGCAATAATCGAGCGTCCTAATTTTTATCCATACATGACTGCCAAGCAAAACTTAGAATTGGTTTGTAAAATCAAAAATATTGATTATTCTAAAGTTCAAGAAAAACTGGCACTCGTTGGTTTAGTTGAACGTGAAAACAGTAAGTTTAATACCTTTTCATTAGGAATGAAGCAGCGATTAGCAATTGCTTCTGCTTTATTAAACGATCCTGAAATCCTTATTTTAGATGAACCTACTAATGGATTAGACCCTCAAGGTATTCACCAAATTCGAGATATTATTCGGTTAATTGCTTCACAAGGGACAACCATTTTATTAGCTTCTCACCTACTTGATGAAGTTGAAAAAGTTTGTTCACATGTTTTGGTTTTACAAAAAGGTAAAATCCTATATTCGGGAACGGTTGATGGAATGTCTTCCAATGAAGGGTTTTTCGAATTGCAATCTGAGAATAACGATGCTTTAGAAAAAGTTTTAAAAGCCCATCCAGCAATTGAAAAAGTCATTACTGAAGAAGAAAATGTATTGGTTTACCTTAAAAGTCCATTGGCAGCAGCCGATTTAAATAAATATTTATTTGAAAATAATATCTTCTTGAATCATTTGATTAAACGAAAGTCGAGTTTAGAAGACCAATTTTTGGAGTTAACAAAGAATAAATAGAAAATGGTAATTTCAATGACAATATCAATTTCAATAACAATATCAATTGCAATAACAATATCAATAACAATATTAAAAATCAATATCAAAAATCTAATATCTAAAATCATAAATATAAATGAAAAGATTACTTTCAATAGAATTACAAAAAATATGGCTCAGTAGATCAAGTCGAATATTATCAATTGCTTACTTTTTTATACTTTCTTTTATCGCTTTAATTGCCTCAATAAAATTTAATATTGGTAGTTTTCAACTTCATATTGCAGATCAAGGAATATTTAATTTTCCCTATATATGGCATTTTAACACCTATATTGCTGCCATCTTAAAGTTCTTTTTAGCGATTGTGATTGTTTCAATGATGGCAAACGAATACAGTTATGGCACCTTAAAGCAAAACTTGATTGATGGAATGAGCAAACAAGAATTTGTACTTTCAAAATTCTTAACCGTAGTAGTATTTGCAGCAGCGTCAACTGTATTTGTATTTGTGATGTCTTTAATTCTGGGTTATAGTTTCTCTTCTTATACTGAATTTAGTATTGTTTTTTCTGATCTTGAATATTTACTAGCCTATTTTATAAAATTACTTGGTTTCTTTTCCTTCTGTCTTTTTTTAGGAATATTAGTAAAAAGATCGGCATTTGCAATAGGGTTTCTTTTTGTTTGGAATATTTTAGAAGGAATTGCAAAAGGTGTTTTAAACTTCAAACTATTTCCAGAAGGAAAAACAGCCGATAACATAATGCAGTTTTTCCCTTTAGAGTCAATGGGGAATTTAATTGTAGAACCGTTTTCAAGATTATCGGTGATTAAAAACATTCAAACTGCTATTGGTGGTGCAGGAAATGGAAAAGACTACAGCGTTCATTTTACTTCTATTTTAATCGTTTTATCTTGGACTGCAATTTTTATTTTTCTATCTTATAAATTGCTAAAAAAACGAGATTTGTAGTATATTTGTGTAGTTATGAAGACTACACAAAAATCCCTCTATTTCATATTACTAATTTGCTTTTCGTGGGCAACAAATGGACAATACATTCAAGTTAACGATACGTATACCGCACAACAATTAGTTCAAAATGTATTAGTTGGAAACAGTACTTGTGCTAACGTTAGCAATTTTTCAGTTACAGGAGATGCTTTTAGTGGAATTCAAAATAGTTATGGCTATTTCAATGCTGGAACAAGTAATTTTCCTTTTAGCGAGGGAATTGTATTAAGCACTGGAAAAGCTGAGTCTGCAGTCGGTCCAAATAATTCCATATTGAGTCAAGGCGGAACCAACTGGCCGGGAGATCCTGACCTAGAATTAGCACTCGGAATTTCAAATTCAATAAACGCAACCTCTTTAGAATTTGACTTTATTCCTATAACCAATAAAATAAGTTTCGATTATATTTTTTCGTCCGAGCAATATTTAATAAATGCTTCTAGTAATCAATGCAATTATACCGATGGTTTTGCTTTCTTATTAAAACCGACAGACAACTCGACCCCTTATCAAAATTTAGCCATTGTTCCAGGAACCAATATTCCAGTAAAAATAAACACGGTGAGAGGAACAGGGAGCGTTTGTCCTCCAGCAAATCAATCTTATTTTGATGCATTTAACGGGATCAACCACCCCACCAATTTTAATGGTCAAACAGTAATTATGAAGGCCGAAGCAAATGTAATTCCAGGGAGACCTTATCATATAAAATTAGTAATTGCAGACCAGGGAAACAATTTATATGATTCAGCAATTTTTCTGGGAGCCAATAGTTTTAATGTTGGGGCTAATTTAGGTTCAGATAAATTAATTGCTACTAATAACCCTATTTGCGTAGGCGAAACTTATGATTTAGACGCCACAATTCCTGGTTTAAACTCTTATAAATGGTATAAAGATAATTTTGAAATCATAGGCCAAGTTAATCCAATTTACACCGTTCGAGATTCAGGAGTTTATAAAGTAGAAATTACATTAACAGGAACTACCTGTGTTACCAATGATGAAGTAATTATTGATTATAGTACAAAACCATCTTTGACCAATACTCAACTAATTCAATGTGATGATGATAATGACGGAATTGCAACTTTTGATTTAACGAAAGTGAATTCGATAATTACTGGAAATAATACCCAATTGAGTAGTGTCGTTTATTATGAAAATAGAAATGATATAAATCCGATTCCAAATCCTAGAAGTTATAGAAATGCAACTAGTAATATCGTTTATGGTAGGGTTTCCAATTCCTTTGGTTGCGTTTCATTTGCGACAGTAAATTTACAAATTTCGAATCAAATTATTGGAACTCAAAATCCAATTTTAAAATGTGATGGAGATGGAAATTTAGATGGATTTACAGCATTTAATCTTAATAATGATGCTACTCCACAAATTCTGTCAGGATTACCAACAGGATTAGTTGTGGAATATTTTTTAACAAATAACGATGCATTATTACAACAAAATCCACTGCCAAATAATTACACCAATGTGACTGCTGTTGAACAAATTATTTATGCTAGAATAGTAAACGGTCCCGATTGTTTTGGAATTACACCAATAAAATTAAAGATTACTGATTTTTCTCCATCAAATTTTCAAGATGAAACTGTTTATATCTGTAATGGAAATCCGAAACGAATTGCTGTAGCTAATGGCTTTTCAAGTTATCAATGGAGTAATGGAGACCTAACCAACTATACTTCTATTTCTACAGCAGGAAATTATACAATTACGGTGACCAATTCATTAGGATGTCAAGCTACTAAAAAATTTATTGCTGTAAATTCGGGAACTGCAACAATTACATCTGTAGATGTTATAGATTTTTCGGGAAGTGAGAATTCAATTTTAATAAACTACACTGGAATTGGTGATTATGAATTTTCAATTGACGGAATTCATTATCAAGATAGTCCGCAGTTTTATAATTTATCCGAAGGAAGTTATCTGATATACATTAGAGATATTAATGGTTGTGGTTTGCCAGCACCAACTAAGGTATTTGTTTTGGATTATCCAAGATTTTTTACTCCAAACGGAGATAATTATAATGATTTTTGGACGATAAAAAATAGTGCTAAATATCCAAATATGATGATTCATATTTTCAACAGATACGGCAAGTTAATAACACTAGTTAACCCAAAAGGAAATGGCTGGGATGGAACCTACAACGGGAAAGATTTACCAGCAGATGATTACTGGTTTTCAATAATATTAAATAATGATAGGATTATTAAAGGACACTTTGCTCTTTTAAGATAAATATCTTATTTTTACACTTTGTGAAAAATGAATATGAAAAAATTAGCTATACTATTTTTACTCTTATCTTCTTTGATATCATTTTCTCAGTTGAGTAACAAACACTGGATTCCGCCATTGCATTCAAGAGACAGTGGTCAGATATCTGACCAATATATTTATATGTCTACCAATGAAACTACTCCGTTTCAGGTAACCGCAACTGACGGAAACGGAACTCCTTATGCTGGATCTCCTTTCACAATATCTGCTGCAACGCCTATTTCATTTACAATTGGTACAGGTCAACCAACAAAAATGTTTCTAAGTTTAAGTGATGTAAATACTGTTGTTTCAGGTAAAGGAGTGCTACTTCAAGGAACTAAAGATTTTTATGTTAGTTTTAGAATGCGAAACTCTAATCACGCAGAAACAATTATATCAAAGGGAAAACCTGGAATTGGAACTAGCTTTAGGTTGGGCTGTTTAATAAATGAAGATCAGGATAGTAGGAAAAACTTTGTGGCCAGTGTTATGGCAACAGAAAATAATACCACTGTAACATTATCGGATTATAATACAGGGGTTATTTTTTCTAGTGGTACAGGAAATATTACTGCTGACACCCAAACTTTTACCTTAAATGCTGGCCAATGTATTGTTTTTACCGGATACAGTAATGTAACAGCTAATTTAGATGGAATAATTGGTGGATTAATTACTTCTAACAAACCTGTAGCTGTTAATACCGGAAACGCTCTTGGTGGCATAGACAATGGAAAAGCAGATTTAACTTTGGACCAAATTGTATCGGCGTCTCAAATAGGTACCGATTACATATTTATTGAAGGAAATGGTTCTAATTTGATGGAAAATCCATTAATTGTAGCCCATGAAAATAACACAGATATATACATAAATGGAAGCACAGCTCCTATTACCACAATAAATGCTGGACAATATTATTTAGTTCCAAATTCCTATTATCAAGGAACTAATAATAGAAATATATATGTTCGAGCTAGCAAACCTGTTTTCGCCTATCAATTTTTAGGTGGTGGTAATAATTCTGCTACCGCTGGATTAAATTTTATTCCACCGCTAAGCTGTTTTTTTCAAAATTCAGTTAATATTCCGATGGTAAATCAAATTGGAACCAATACATACACTGCTGATTTAATGATATTGACCTATTCCAATGCAACCATATCTATTAATGGAGTTGCTGTTCCAACATCTCAAGCTCAGACGGTTTTAGGAAATACCGACTGGGTTTCCTACAGAGTTGGTAGTCAGTCAGGAAACCTTAATGTAGTTTCAACTGGACCACTAGCGGTTGGGGTATTCGGATTTCAAGGAACGGCGGTTGGTTTTGCTGGTTATTATTCAGGATTTGGAAGTACTCCACAAGACACCAATGTTACCATATGTTCCAACAGCACTAAAGATTTATTTACTGTAATTACAGGGAATCCCGGAACTGGCGGAACCTGGACTGTGCCAACAGGTGGTAGTCCTTTAAATGGGAATATTTTTGACTCTGCAATTAATTTACCAGGAGAATATATTTACACGTTTACAAAATCATGTAATTCTTCGCTTACAACAGTTAGTATTAAAGTAATAGTGACTATCCAACAAATTAAAAAAACAGGTGTAAGTACAACAAATTCTTCTTGTGTAACAACACCCGCATATGATTTATTTAGTTTATTAGGAAATACAGCCGATGTTGGCGGAGCTTGGAGTCCTGCATTAACCTCTGGGACAGGTGTATTTAATCCCGCAGTAGATGCTGGGGGAATTTACACTTACAGCTTTGCAGCAACTGGAGTCTGTCCTGCTGTATCATCAACAGTGAATGTAAACAATTCAATTGTTCCTGTAATTAATACAATAAGTGATTTTTCAAAATGTGATGATGCAATTGATGGTAGTGACACTAATGGAACTGCAACTTTCAATTTGAGTCTAAAAAATAGTGAAGCTATAGGAACTCAAACTGGAGTTAACGTTACTTACCACACCACTGCAACTGATGCGAATTTAGGGCAGAACGGGATTACATCAATAAATACTGGAAACAGAGTAATTTATGTTAGATTAACACTAGCTGCCTCAGGTTGTTTTTTGACTACAACGTTTAATTTGGTTGTAAATCCCGTTCAAACAATAACTACACAACCATTATCAACTCAAGATATTTGTGTTGGTGGTACTGTTGCGCCTTTTACAATAGCCTATTCAGGAGGTTTAGGAACTCCATCTATCCAATGGTATAGCAATATTACAAATAATACTACAAGTGGCACTGCTATTTCAGGAGCTACAACTACTTCCTATACCCCACCAACTTTCAATACTGCAGGCGACTTTTATTATTATGCAAAAGTTAGTTACTCAGGATTAGACTGTGGAAGTGTTGCAAGTAATACCGCCTTAGTTCACGTGGTTGCAGATCCTGTAGTAACAATCACCCCAAATACTCAAATTATTTGTCAAGGAACTACTCCTACTGATTTGGTTGTAACTCCTTCGGGAGGTCTAGGTACCTATAGCTACCAATGGTTCAATTCTCCAGCTAATACTGCAATTACAGGTGCTACAAGCGCTAACTACACCCCTTCAACATCCACAGTTGGAACACTTTCCTATTATTGTGTAATTACTCAAACAGGATTAGCGTGTTCTGTAACAAGCTCAGTTGTAAATGTTCAAGTAGTTAATAATCCTACTGTTAACCTACAACCATTAGCGAGTCAGCCAGTTTGTATTAACAATGCTCCAACCACTTTAACAACAACTTTTATCGATGGAACAGGAACACCAACTTATCAATGGTATTCGAATACCGTTAATTCATATACAGGAGCAACTGCAATTTCGGGGTCAACAACCTTGAGTTATGTTCCGATTACATCTGTTGTGGGAACGCTATACTATTATTGTATTGCAACTTATGCAAATGGGGGTTGTGGAAGTGTCTCTACTTCTATTGCTGAGGTAATTGTAAATCCTTTAC
>CALPLL020000078.1 GCA_943324395.2 Rhizobium sp. Q54 | reverse complement strand
GTTAACAAAAGAGGATAAAATTATTGCAAATCCAAATTGCTCAACAATACAAATGGTGCTTGTTTTAGCTCCATTACACAAAAAATACAATGTAAAACGCGTTATAGTTTCCACTTATCAATCAATCACTGGAACTGGAGTTAAAGCGGTTCAGCAATTGGAAAATGAATATTCTGGAGTTCAAGGGGAAATGGCTTATAAATACCCAATTCACCGAAATGCAATTCCTCAATGTGATAGTTTTGAAGACAACGGGTACACCAAAGAAGAAATGAAATTAGTTCGAGAAACTAAAAAAATATTAAGCGATAACTCAATAAAAGTAACCGCAACAGCAGTTCGTGTGCCTATTGTTGGCGGACATAGTGAAGCGGTAAATGTGGAGTTTTCTAATGATTTCGACGTTAAGGAAGTGCGTTCTATTTTAGAAAACACGGATGGAGTTGTGGTTCAAGATAGCACTGACAATTTTAGTTACCCAATGCCTATTTATGCAGAAGGTAAAGATGCCGTTTTTGTAGGTAGAATTCGTCGTGACGAAAGCCAAGATAACACCTTAAATATGTGGATTGTAGCTGATAATTTAAGAAAGGGCGCTGCTACAAATACGGTTCAAATTGCAGAATATTTAGTTGCTAATCATTTGGTATAATAACCCATTTTACACCTATTGAATAAATAAAATTACGAAGGTTGAAAAAGAATAAAATACTTATCCATTTTTCTATAGTGATTGCAATATTGTTTTCAATATTGTTTCAATCACACGATTCGTATGCTCACTTTATTAAAGAAAAAGCTGAGTCAGAATGTCGCCATAAAAGTTCATCAAAACACCAAATCACGCACCAACACCATTCATTGGAACACTGTTTTGTGTGTGAATTTGCTTTCAGTTCGGCAGTACCATTTTCTGCTTTTTATTTTAAACCACGGAAAATATCGTTTAAAACACAGAGTAGTTTTTACTATTCTGATGTTTTTAAAACCCATACTAAAAATTCAAATCTTCTTCGCGGCCCACCTTTTTTTAATATGTAATCTGAAATAAATCAGTAAGGAAATGCTGATTTAAAAATCAAATCATAACATAAAAAATATAAAGATGAAGAAGATACTAATTGCCCTTTTTATAGGGTTTTCAGCATTTATAAATGCGCAAAATAAAATATCAGGAAAAATTACAGATAAAAATAATAACCCTATAAAAGGAGTAAATATATTCGTTTCAGAACTACATAAAAGTTCGGAAACAGATGAAAAAGGGACGTACTCAATTAACAATGTTCCCAATGGAACTATAAAAATTACCTATACATTACTCGGTTTTACATCCCAAAATAAAACGCTTTTATTACAAAATGGGGAGAATAAATTGGAC
This sequence comes from Rhizobium sp. Q54, assembly GCA_943324395.2. Lineage (GTDB taxonomy): Bacteria > Bacteroidota > Bacteroidia > Flavobacteriales > Flavobacteriaceae > Flavobacterium. The sequence goes on along the minus strand of CALPLL020000078.1, from coordinate 6,399 downwards.
ATCGTTTTAGAGCCGACTTTGTTTCAAATGGACGAAGTAATTGTGGCTACATCTTTTCATAAATTACAATCACAAAATGTGATGAAAGTAGACCATGAAAGTATTAAATCGTTACAACAAAAAGGGGCGGTTACCTTAATAGAAGGGTTAGAAACACTTCCTGGAATTTCTCAAATTTCAACAGGCGCTTCCATTGGTAAGCCAGTGATTCGAGGTTTAAGTGGCAATCGAGTTCTCGTTTACTCTCAAGGTGTTCGTCTTGAAAATCAGCAATTTGGCGATGAACATGGATTAGGATTAAACGATGCTGGTGTGGAAAGCGTTGAAATTATTAAAGGACCCGCATCCTTACTTTATGGGTCTGATGCCTTGGGTGGAGTTCTCTATTTTAACCCAGAAAAATTTGCAAAATCAAATACCTTTGAAGGTGATTTTAGCCAAAAAATATTTTCAAATACATTGGGAAGCAACACTACTTTGGGATCAAAAGTTTCATCCGAAAATTGGAAATATTTAGTTCGTGGAAGTAATAGTTTTCATTCTGATTATAAAATTGCAGATGGAAATCGGGTGGCCAATACAAGATTTAATGAAAGTGATTTAAAAACGGGAATTGGTTATAGCAACTCAATATTTTCATCCGTTTTAAGATATAATTTTAACAAATTGGATTTAGGAATTCCTGAAAATGGAATTGCCGAACAAACTTCAAGTTCAACTCCCGAATATCCAAAACAAGCGGTTACCAATCATCTTTTAAGTTTAAATTCTACCTTGTTTTTCAATACCTCTAAACTAGATATTGATCTGGGATTTATCTCCAATAACCGAAGCGAATTTGAGGATAGTGAAGTTGCAAATTTGAAAATGAAATTAAATACTTTGAATTATAATTTGAAATACCATTTGCCAAAAGCGGGTAAATTAGAGTCTATTTTCGGAATTCAAGGAATGGCGCAAACCAATGTAAATTCGGGAATTGAATACCTAATCCCAAATGCTAAAACTAATGATTTTGGTGTGTTTGGAACGGCAAATTACGAATGGAATTCAAGCGTTTTACAGGCAGGAATTCGTTTCGATAATAGAAATATAACTACTGAAAGCTATGGTGTTTTAGGGGATGAAGGTTCATTTGAGGCAGTTGTTAAAAACTACAACAGTTTTAATGGTTCGCTAGGTTACAAAACTAATTTAACTAAAGAATTTACTTTGAGAATTAATGTGGCTTCTGGTTTCCGAGCTCCAAATTTAGCTGAATTAACTTCAAATGGTGTTCATGAAGGCGCTAATCGCTATGAAATAGGAAATAGCAATTTATCTACTGAGCAAAACATGCAAACCGATTTAAATTTAGAATATCAAAACAGCCATTTTGAGTTTTTTGCCAACGGATTCTACAATAAAATCAATAATTATATTTATTTAAATCCTTCGGCAAATACTATTGCGGGATATGATGTTTTTAATTATTTTCAAACCGATGCCAAATTATATGGCGGTGAATTTGGGCTTCATTTTCATCCTCACCCTTTAGATTGGCTTCATTTTGAAAGCAGTTTTGAAACGGTAACGGGCGAAAAGCAATCTCGAGGTCTCGGGAGTGATTTTTTACCGCTTATTCCTGCGAACAATTGGAACAACAGCTTACGTGCTGAATTCAATGTCAAAAATTGGTTGAAAGACGGCTTTGCAACGTTAAATGTTTCCAATACTTTCGATCAAAAGAAAGTTAGTGGTTTTGAAACTTATTCAGGTGGTTATACGTTGGTTAATTTTGGAATTGGAGGGCAAATAAATATTAGGAAAGCCCATTTTAACTTTAATATCAATGGAAATAATCTCTTTAACAAAAGCTATATTGCCCATTTGTCAAGATTAAAAAATGACGATATTCCAAATATTGGAAGAAATATCGTTTTGGGAATCAATTTTAGTTTATAAAAATATACATCGCAATTAAATATATTTTATTAATAATAAACTCCCTATTTTTGTGTAAAACTAATCTCATATGAAAAAAATAATTTCAGTAATGGTGATAACTACTTCTATTGCCTCATTTTGTCAAAATCAAAAAATGGAACCATTAACCTACCCAGAAACTAAGAAAACAGCAACCGTTGATAGTTATTTTGGTGCTGAAGTTAATGATCCTTATCGATGGTTAGAAGACGACAAATCTTCGGAAACAGCAGCTTGGGTTAAAGAAGAAAACAAAATAACATTTGATTATTTATCTAAAATTCCATTTAGAAATAAGATCAAAGAACGAATGGAAAAACTATGGAATTATGAAAAAATTTCTGCTCCATTCAAAGAAGGAGAATACACTTATTTCTATAAAAACAATGGGCTTCAAAACCAATCGGTATTATACAGAACAGATAAATCTGGAAAAGAAGAGGTTTTTTTAGATCCTAATACTTTTTCAAAAGACGCTACAACATCTCTTGATGGATTGAGTTTTTCTAAAGATGGATCTAAGGTTGCCTATTCCATTTCTAAAGCAGGAAGTGATTGGAGAACGGTAATTTTTATTGATGCCAAAACAAAAAAAGAAATTGATACTCGCCTTATTGATGTTAAATTTAGCGGACTTTCTTGGAAGGGAAATGATGGGATTTTTTATTCTAGTTATGAAAAGCCAAAAGGGAGTGAGCTTTCGGCTAAAACCGACGAACACAAATTGTATTTTCACCTATTAGGAACAGCCCAAAAAACAGATTTAGTAATCTTTGGCGACAAGGAAAAACGTCGCTATGTGAGCGGAAGTGTTTCTGAAGACGATCGCTATTTGTTTATTTCTGCAGCAAATTCTACCTCAGGTAACGAATTGTATTTAAAAGACTTGAACACCCCTAATTCTAAAATTATTCCTATTGTAAGCAATTTTGATTTTGATGTTGATGTGATTGATAATTTAGGTTCAAAATTGTTTATCCTTACCAATATAAATGCTCCTAACAAAAGAATTGTAAGTGTAGATGCAAGTAATCCAGGCTCTGAAAACTGGTTTGATTTTATACCTGAAACAGACAATGTGTTATCGCCAAGTACCGGAGCAGGATATATTTTTGCAACTTACATGAAAGATGCTATTTCGTTAGTAAAACAATATGATTTTAAAGGAACCTTAATTCGCGAGGTAGCTCTTCCAGGTATTGGAACCGCTTCTGGTTTTGGCGGAAAAGCAAAAGATACCGAATTGTATTTTTCTTTTACAAATTATACAACTCCGGCAACTATTTACAGTTTCAATCCTAAAGATGGCAAGGCTTCGGTTTATAAAAAACCTGTGGTAGATTTCAAAAGTGAAAATTATATTTCAACACAAGTCTTTTATACTTCAAAGGATGGAACCAAAATTCCAATGATTATTACCCACAAAAAGGGATTAAAAATAAACGGAAAGAACCCGACAATTCTTTATGGTTATGGCGGTTTCAATATTAGCTTAACGCCAAGTTTTAGTGTTGCCAACGCCGTTTGGTTGGAAATGGGGGGTATTTATGCTGTTGCTAATCTTCGTGGCGGTGGAGAATACGGTAAAAAATGGCATGATGCAGGAACCAAGCTTCGAAAGCAAAATGTATTTGATGATTTTATTGCTGCGGCACAATATTTAATTGCCGTAAAATTCACGTCTTCTGATTACTTAGCTATTAAAGGTGGTTCCAACGGCGGATTATTGGTTGGAGCAGTAATGACACAAAAACCGGAATTAATGAAGGTCGCTCTTCCGGCTGTGGGAGTACTAGATATGCTGCGTTATCATACGTTTACCGCAGGAGCTGGATGGGCTTATGATTATGGAACTGCTGAAGATTCAAAAGAAATGTTTGAGTATATCAAAGGTTATTCTCCTGTTCAAAATGTAAAAATGGGTACAAAATATCCTGCTACTTTGGTAACAACTGGAGATCATGATGATCGTGTGGTACCGGCGCATAGTTTTAAATTTGCATCCGAATTACAAGCAAAACAAGCGGGAACAAACCCAGTTTTAATTCGAATAGAAACCAATGCGGGACACGGAGCTGGAAAACCGGTTTCAAAAACTATTGATGAAGCTTCTGATATTCAAGCGTTTACGCTATTTAACATGGGGTTTAATAGCTTACCATAATTAAAAATCAAGTTCAAAAAAAAGCAGACTAGTTTTTGATTAGTCTGCTTTTTTTAATATTCTATTTTCCCTAAATGACGCATTACCCTTACAATTCTATCTTTTCGCTTATTGATATAAACCGTGGAATTGGTCGCTTTATATTTTCTTGGATTGGGAAGAATTGCGGCAATTCCGGCAGCTTCTCTAAGTGAAAGGCTAGACGAACCTTTTCTATACCAATATTCGGTTGCGGCTTGTGCTCCATAAATTCCGTCGCCCATTTCAATTGAATTTAAATAGATTTCCATGATCCTTTCTTTACCCCAAATTAATTCAATTAAAACGGTGAAATAAGCTTCAAAACCTTTTCGGATATAACTCCTTCCTTGCCAAAGAAAAACGTTTTTTGCGGTTTGTTGTGAAATGGTGCTTCCTCCTTTGATTTTTTTGCCTTTTTGATTGTTTTTCATAGCCATTTTCAAAGCAACAAAATCAAATCCGTGGTGTTTTAAAAAAGTCCCATCTTCGCTTGCAATTACTGCTTTTTGTAGGTTTTTGGAAATGTCTTCAATAGGGACCCAGTCATGATTGCAAACCATTTCTTTTCCGTTAAATTTCATTTCAATTGCTCTAGTAACCATTAAAGGGGTGAATGGAACTGGAACAAATTTGAATACTATAACCAAACCTATTGAAATTCCTAAAAACCAAAGAAAGACTCTAAATACTATCCGAGTAAATTTTTTCCACATATAAATTATATTAAATCGGCCAATTCAGTGCCTATTAAACTACCAATTGCAACTCCCATTCCGCCTAATCGTACGCCACAAAATACATTATTAGATACAGGCTCCACGATTGGATTTTTTGAAGCACCAAGCCCCATAATTCCGCTCCAACGATGATCAATTTTAATTTCTTGATTTGGTAAAATTACTTCTTTTAATAGCATTTCCAAATGGTTTTGAATTAATTGCGTTTCGCCAAATTCATCGGTTGCTTCGCCTTGAAAATCCAAGTTTCGGCCTCCGCCAAAAAGGATTCTATCGCCAATATTTCTAAAATAATAATAGCCTTTATCAAAATGAAAGGTTCCTTTTATATGTAAGTTGGGTATAGGATGGGTTATTAAAACTTGTGCTCGTGCTGGTTTAACTTCGCCTTTGGTGAGTTCTGAGGCGAATCCATTGGTGGCAAATAATAGCTTTTTGGTTTTGAAAGAAAAATCTCCAAGTGCCACCTCAGCATTGGTTCCATTGTCATTAAATGAAGTCACTTTTTGTTGGTTCAAAATCAAAATATCATTTGCAGCAGCTTGTTTTAATAATTCTTGCATCATATTTCCGGTGTCTATTTGGCCCTCAAATGGATTGAAAATTACACTTTCAAATATTCCATTAAATCCAAATCGATCCATTTCTTTAGAATAAACATCGGCTTTAAATAGGGGTTGCAAAATTTCATTAATAAAAGAAAGTTTATTGATACATTCCAAATAATCCGATTCGTGTTCTTTTAAAAACAACTCGTATCCGCCAAAAGGCTTGAAATCTAATTTTTCATCGCCGATACGTTTTCGTAATAATTTTAGTCCTTCCCAGCGTTTTTGAATCAAATTAATCACTTCCTCTTCCGAATGGGATTTTAGGTCATCTATAATTTCAGACAAGCTTCCAAAACAGGCAAAACCAGCGTTTTTAGTACTTGCGCCTTGAGGTAAAACACCTTTTTCAAGTACAATTATTTTACTTTTTGGGAATCGCTCTCGAAGTCGTAATGCGGCGTGAAGCCCAACAATACCACTTCCTACAACGGTATAATCAACATTGGTAAACCAATTTTTTATTTCCCAATAACTGAGCTGCATCTTTTTTTATTTCAAATGTAATTAATCTTGTTAAATAAATATAATGTTAATCGCTAAACCCTACTTTTAGATAATCAGAAAATAAATATATTAGAAAAATTGAGTACTTTTAAACCTTGAAAAATAATTATAACTATGAAAAAATTACTGATTTTAACTTTAATTACTATGAGTGTAAATGGGGTTGTAGCTCAAATTGTTATGTCGCCTGAATTACTTTGGAAATTGGGTAGAATTTCTCCATTAGGAATTTCTAAAGACGAAAAAAATATTATTTATAAGGTTTCAACGCCTTCGGTAGAAGAAAATAAATCGAATTCTAAGTATTATTCTGTTCCTGTAAATGGCGGAAATGCTGTTGAAATTTCCGATTACAAATCTTTATTGGCTGATAAAAATGTATCTCCAGATGGAAAAT
>CALPLL020000077.1 GCA_943324395.2 Rhizobium sp. Q54 | reverse complement strand
TACAGCAATCGTAGGAAAAGGAAGTGTTGATGTAGTTTACAACATTGCAGATGCAATTAACAAAATTGGATTTGGTCTTGTAATTTACAACTTGGCTCAAAAATCTCAGAAAGACTAATTAAGTTTTTAAAATATAAAAACCGTCTTGCTTAATAACAAGACGGTTTTTTTATGCAGTAATTTGAACGTTTTATTCAGAAATGGTAATCTCAAACAGTTTTTCCCATTTTTTTCCTGTAACAAAAATGGTTTTCGTTTTCGGATTATAAGCAATTCCATTCAATACTTCTGCTTCAGCATGTTTTATAAATTTGCGTAAGCCAGCCAAATTAATAATTCCTTCTACTTTACCATTCTCAGGATTTACAACAGCAATAGCGTCTTTTTGCCAAATATTACAGTAAATTTTTCCGTTAATATACTCCAACTCATTAACGCTTTTTATCTTGCTGCTTCCAGAATAAACATTCACATAATCAATCATTTTTTGATTTGCCGGATTCATTTTCCAAATTTTCTCAGTTCCGTCTGATTCGTATATTACTTTTCCATCATTTGTCATTCCCCAACCTTCAATTTCCTTATCGTAAGCAAACTTTTTTTCTACTTTCCAAGTATCAACATTGTATATAAAACCCGTTTTTTCTTCCCAAGTCAGTTGATACAATTTGTTGTTGATAAACGTAATTCCCTCACCAAAATAACTATCTTCTAATTTTAACGATTTGTAAATCTTCCCTGTTTTATAATCTGTTTTTAATAATTTCGAAAATCCACGAAGCCCGGTTCCTTCATATAAAGTGTCTCTAAAAAACTCTAATCCCTCAGTGAAAGAGGAGGTATCGTGAGGAAAAGTATTCACAATTTTATAGTTCAATAACTTCGGAGTCACATTCGAAACCAATTCTATACGAGAAGTTATTTCCTGGTTTTCACCTTCAAAATAAACTAAGGCCTTCAAATTTTGATAACCCAATTTTTGATCTTTCAAACTCAAAGTTAGGTTGTCCAAATTCTTTTTTGAACCTATATTCTTATCATTTACAAAGTAAACAATACTATCAATTTTTTTATTTTCACCATTCAATAAACGTAGCGAAATACTGTCGTCATTATTGTATTCACTTTTAAAATTGCTTTCGTCAAAACTAAAATATTTTTCAGTTGCCGATTTCGAACCGTTGCAACCTACAAAAATTGAGCCTAATAAAATGATGGAGAGAAGGTTATATTTTTTCATAATGAGTTTTATTTGTGGGGAAAGTTACAACACAAAAGTTTATATAATTGAGTTGCAAAAATACAAATTAATTGTATATTTGCAACGGCAAGTCCTACACGATCTGCTCCTGCAAAATCCCCCAGGATGGGAACATAGCAAGGGTCCGTGGTTGAGCGATGCGATGTAGGTCGCTTGCCTTTTTTAAATTCGTTAATCTTCCTTTCGGAGGATTTTTTTTTGGAGTAAATCGATCCTACTTCCCCTTACTTTTACACCCGCTTTACGCTACAATCCACGCAAAAAAGCGTGGGATTTTCACTGCAATCGGGACTAATTTTGAACTTTCAGTTTTCCAAATATCAGAATTAACTATATTTACATTCTAAAACAATTCATATATGAATAAAGTAGTTTTAATTACAGGCGCTTCTTCAGGAATAGGAAAATCTATAGGTGAGTTTCTACATTATAAAGGTTTCATAGTTTATGGAACTAGTAGAAATCCCGATAAAGTGATAAATTCCGTTTTTCAATTACTTGAATTGGACGTTCGAAATACCGATTCAATCCAAAATACCGTAAAAAAAGTAATTGAACTTTCTGGAAAAATTGATATTGTAATTAATAATGCCGGTGTTGGAATTACAGGTCCAATAGAAGAAATACCGTCTCAAGAAATAAAGAATAATTTCGAAACCAATTTTTTCGGACCTATAGAAGTTATGAAAGCCGTTTTACCTCAAATGCGCACTCAAAAATCGGGTTTAATTATTAATATCACTTCAATTGCAGGTTACATGGGATTGCCATACCGTGGTATTTATTCAGCATCAAAAGGTGCGTTAGAATTAATCACCGAATCCTTAAGCATGGAAGTTAAACCCTTTGGAATCAATATTACTAATGTTGCTCCAGGAGATTACGCGACTAATATTGCAGCAGGTCGTTTTCATGCGCCTGTAATTCAAGGATCAGATTATGAAAATTCCTATGGAGCAACTCTAAAAATGATGAACGACCAAGTAGATAGTGGAAATAACCCTATTGAAATGGCCGAAGCGATATTTGATATTATCAATTCAACCAATCCAAAAATTCATTATAAAGTAGGAAGTTTCATTCAGAAATTCTCTATAGTTTTAAAGAGAATTTTACCCGATAAAGTCTATGAAAAAATGTTAATGAATCATTATAAATTGTAACTTAGCATAAACAAATACCTAAATTTTAAAACACTTAATTATGAAGTTTTTTATCGATACAGCAAACCTAAATGAAATTAAAGCTGCGCAATCACTCGGAGTTTTGGATGGAGTTACTACCAATCCGTCATTAATGGCAAAAGAAGGAATTACAGGAAAAAATAACATCCTAAAGCATTATGTTGACATTTGCAATAGCGTAGATGGCGATGTTAGTGCCGAAGTAAACGCAGTTGATTATGACGGTATGGTTCGCGAAGGAGAAGAATTAGTTGATTTACACCCACAAATTGTCGTGAAATTACCAATGACAAAAGAAGGAATTATGGCTTGTAAATATTTTTCTGATAAAGGTATTAAAACCAACGTCACTTTAGTTTTTTCTGCGGGACAGGCAATTTTAGCTGCAAAAGCAGGGGCAACTTATGTTTCACCTTTCGTAGGTAGATTAGACGATATTTCAACCGATGGTTTGGCATTAATTGAGGAAATCCGATTGATTTATGATAATTACGGTTTTGAAACTCAAATATTGGCTGCGTCTGTCCGTCATACTATGCACATCGTAAATTGCGCTAAAATAGGTGCCGATGTAATGACAGGACCGCTTTCAGCAATTCTAGGATTACTAAAACATCCGTTAACCGATATTGGATTAGCCCAGTTTATCGCCGACTTCGAAAAAGGGAATAAATAAAACCATTTAAGTATAAAAAAAAGCGGTACCGTTTGGGATCGCTTTTTTATTTATAAGTTATCTTATTTCAGTTTATCTTCAAATTTCACTTCAAATAAATTGGTGAATGCATCTTTAATTTTTCCTTTATCATCTAAAATCAAAGTTCTGTGAATTTTGGTAATTGCCCATTTGTTTTTTAAATCCTCAAAATTCGCACAACGATATTCTTGAATTCCACCAAACTTATAATTAGCTAATAAATTAATCCAATTATTTTGATCTTCATCTAAATTAACTGCTATATACTGATATTCTGGATGCTTTAATTTAAACGCCAATATTTTTTTATGCGCTGCAGCTAAATGAGTTAATGCCTCTTTCGTCCAGAAAAACAGGACGGTCTTTTTATTTATAATTGAATTAGAAGAAACAGTAACCCCGTCTTTGTTAACCAAATTTACTGCTGGTAATTGATTTCCTACTTTCAAAAGTTTAATTGCGTTTTCTATTTTTAGAATTTCATTTTTACTACTGTTATCTGTCGAATATTTTCTGTAAATATCTAAGAACTTCTGGTTGTTCACCATATTTTGATCCTCAAGAAGATACGAAAATGCAATATTGTTAAGAATACTATTCTTCACTTTTTCATTGCGAATAAGAGTATCAGCAATATTCAATTTGTTAATGTTGGTTGTCAAAGCTAAATCTACATCCGAGAAGTGGTTGTGGTATTTAACTGAACCAACATTATTCAATAAATGAGATAAATACACTACAAATGGAGAATAACTTGACAATTCTACGTTATTAAAATCGATCTTCTTTCTGTAACTATAATATTTTGCTGGTAATTTTTCGAAAAGATCTTCTGAAGTTCTTAATTTATGAATTATAGGGTACAACTCTTTTTTTGAAAAATAATTAAAATCTAATTCTGCTTTAGCAAACAAATCAAATTCCTTACTCCAATTAATATCTTTTTTATGTGATAAATAACTTTTCTTATTTTTATTGTAGGTAGAATCTATATTCGCATTGAATTTTTCAAAATCATAATCAAAAACGTCAAACATTTTTTCTTTTTCGGCCTCGTCTTTTAAATACGCTTCCATTAAATAATTATTTTTTGCATCTCCACGACCGCAAAAAATAATCGATTCGTCAAAATTGTTTGAGTTTAAACGAACCATTATACTGTCATTTTTATCAAAATAAACATATTGGTATTCAGGATCGTGCTTAAAGGTATAAATCCCAGGTGCTAACGAATCGAATTGAACGAAAAAAGTGTTGTCTTTTTGAAGTGGTATTGTGTCAATTACAACACCATCCTTTGAAAAATAGATAAACCTATTAGTAGGATTTATTACTTCTCCACCAAAATACGCCCTATAATCATCCTTCTTAAAATCTTTACTACAAGAAATCAAGGAAAGAAAAAACAGAGTAGATAAAATACGTAATAAGGGAAAATTAGGCATATTTAATTTTATAGCATCACTCACAAAAATATTTAGACCATTTCAATTTAGGTGTTAATAGTTAGTTAAATTAAAGTTTTACTCTTATTTCAAACAATGAATTGGCTGAAATTGAGGGATTTTTTCTACTTTTGCAAAAATAAAATAAAGGAAATCAATGTTAACAATCAATAATTTATCAGTACAGTTTGGTAAAAGAATTTTGTTCGACGAAGTAAATACTGTTTTCACTCACGGTAATATTTACGGAGTTATTGGAGCGAATGGTGCTGGAAAATCAACTTTTTTAAAGATAATTTCAGGTGAAATGGATCCTACTGCAGGACACGTTCATCTTGAAGCAGGTAAAAGAATGTCTGTTTTAAATCAAAATCACAACATGTTTGATGATTTTACAGTTTTAGAAACGGTAATGATGGGAAACAAAGTTCTGTATGCTATTAAGAAAGAAATGGATGAATTGTATGCCGATTATGATGATAAAAATGCAGATAGAATAGGGGAGTTACAAGTTCAATTTGAAGAAATGAACGGTTGGAACGCCGATTCAGATGCGGCTTCATTATTATCAAACTTAGGAATTACAGAAGACAGTCATTATACATTAATGGCTGATTTAGAAGGAAAATTGAAAGTTCGTGTCCTTTTAGCTCAAGCGCTTTTTGGAAATCCTGATTTATTAATTATGGATGAGCCTACCAACGACTTGGATTTTGAAACCATCGCATGGCTTGAGAATTTCTTAGCAAATTATGATAATACTGTAATTGTAGTTTCTCACGACCGTCACTTTTTAGACGCTGTATGTACCCACATTTCTGATATTGACTTTGGAAAAATAAACCACTATTCTGGTAATTATACTTTTTGGTATGAATCCAGTCAATTAGCAGCTAAACAAAGAGCGCAACAAAATAAAAAGGCCGAAGAAAAGAAACAAGAATTAGAGGAATTTATTCGTCGTTTTAGTGCGAATGTGGCTAAATCAAAACAAGCAACTTCTAGAAAGAAGATGATTTCTAAATTGAATATTTCTGAAATCCGACCTTCTAGCCGTCGTTACCCTGCAATTATTTTCGATCAAGAAAGAGAAGCCGGAGACCAAATTTTGAATGTACAAAATTTAAGCGCTTCACTTGATGGCGATGTTTTATTTACAGGTGTAGATCTAAACATGGCAAAAGGAGATAAAATTATTTTATTTTCTAAAGATTCACGAGCAACAACCGCTTTTTACGATATTTTAAACGGATTACAAAAAGCCGATACTGGTTCATTTGATTGGGGAGTAACAACTAATCAGGCGTATTTACCTGTGGATAACCACTCGTTTTTTGAAAACGATTATTCATTAGTAGATTGGTTGCGCCAATGGGTAAAAACAGAAGAAGAACGCGATGAGGTTAACATTCGTGGCTTCCTTGGGAAAATGATTTTTTCAGGTGAAGAAGCTTTAAAAACAAGTCGTGTGTTATCAGGCGGTGAAAAAGTAAGATGCATGCTTTCGCGAATGATGATGGAACGTGCAAATGTTTTGATGATAGATGAACCAACCAATCACTTGGATTTGGAGTCGATTACAGCTTTTAATAATTCGCTAAAAAACTTCAAAGGGTCAGTTATATTCACCACTCATGACCATGAATTTTCACAAACAGTTGGTAATAGAGTAGTAGAATTAACCCCAAAAGGAGCTATTGATCGATACATGACTTTTGATGAATATTTGGACAATGAAAGTGTTAAAGAGTTGAGAATCAAAATGTATTCTTAACTATAAAATAATTAACTCTCGAGAAATCGGGAGTTTTTTTTGGTAGTTAATGAAATAAATTTTTTTTAGTTCTCAATCAATAGATGTTAAAATCTGTAAAAAAATTATATATTTGCATAACCAAACAAAAATCTTCAATATGAGTCAAAAAATATTGCTTACTTCCCAAGAAGTCAATATCATACTTCATCGTTTGGCTTGTCAATTGATTGAAAAGCATTTGGATTTTTCAGAAACTATACTTATTGGAATTCAGCCTCGCGGAACCTTTTTGGCTGAAAGATTAAAAACATTATTAGAAAAAGAATATAAAATTACTAACATCCTTTTAGGGTACTTAGACATTACTTTTTTTAGAGATGATTTTCGTAGAAACGATAAACAATTAGAAGCAAATAAAACCCAAATTGATTTTTTGGTTGAAAATAAAAAAGTGATTTTCATAGATGATGTTTTGTACACAGGAAGAAGTATTCGTGCTGCATTAACTGCGGTACAATCTTTCGGAAGACCAGCATCTATTGAACTGCTTACATTAATTGATCGTAGATTTAGTCGTGACTTACCAATTCAACCTGATTATCGTGGTCGTCAAGTAGATGCAATTAATGATGAAAAAGTAAAAGTATGCTGGCTTGAGCAAGATGGCGAAGATGCAGTTTATTTAATACCAACAAACAGTAAACAAATAGTATAAAAATGAGCGAATTAAGTGTAAATCATTTATTAGGAATTAAAAATATCACCAAAAATGATATTGACCTTATTTTTGAAACTGCCGATCATTTTAAAGAAGTTATCAATCGCCCAATTAAGAAAGTTCCCTCATTACGTGATATTACAATTGCTAATATATTTTTTGAAAACAGTACACGAACCAAATTATCATTTGAATTAGCTCAAAAAAGACTCTCTGCAGATGTAATTAGTTTTTCTGCAGCGCAATCTTCAGTTAAAAAAGGAGAAACTTTGGTTGATACCGTAAATAATATTCTTTCAATGAAAGTGGATATGGTAGTGATGCGTCATGCTAATCCTGGTGCTGCTCATTTTTTATCGCAAAATGTAAAAGCGAGCATCATTAATGCTGGTGATGGAGCCCACGAACATCCAACACAAGCACTTTTAGATAGTTATTCAATCAGAGAAAAACTGGGAGAAGTAACGGGTAAAAAAGTAGTTATTGTGGGTGATATTTTACATTCTCGTGTAGCCCTTTCTAATATCTATGCCCTGCAGATGCAAGGTGCTGAAGTGAAGGTATGTGGGCCAAAAACACTTATACCAAGACACATTGAGTCACTTGGAGTAAAAGTAGAATCAAACTTGCGTAAAGCATTGGAATGGTGTGATGTAGCAAACATGTTAAGAGTTCAAAACGAACGCATGGACGTGAATTTTTTCCCTTCTACTAGAGAATACGCTCAACAATATGGATTGGACAAAACATTGTTGGATTCACTAAATAAAGAGATTGTAATTATGCATCCAGGACC
>CALPLL020000076.1 GCA_943324395.2 Rhizobium sp. Q54 | reverse complement strand
TTTTTTACAAATCGGGTTGTGGCCCATGTGAAATTTCCATCGATGGACTGAAGACACATTATGAAGAATTCCAAAAAAAAGGAATTAAAATTATTGCTTTTTCGGCAGATAAAGAGGAATTAGTTTTTCAAAATACAGCTTCACAATTCTTATGGAAAAACACCTATTGTGATTTTGAAGGTACAACTGGAATCAATTTTAAAAACTATGCCGTTATGGGAACACCAACGATGTTTCTTTTGAACAGTAAAGGTATTATCATAGAAAAAATTGCAACCGTAGAACAGTTATTGGTATGGAGTAAAAACAATTAATTCTAAAAATTACTAATAATTTTATAAAATCTTTCAATAAATACCTAACCGGCTTGCTATTATTTTTTATTGTAATAGTTACTTATTAAAGTATACCTGTAACAATTTCAAGCTAAACTTCTATATCATATAGGTCAATATCGTTGCCAACAACTGGGTTTGAAATAGCTAAAGGAAATCCTAGTTAGTCATTCAAGTAAAATGTATTTGTTGTTTTAGAAGCTCTTTTTTGATAAAGTCAAATAAGGAACAATATCACTTTTTATTATATCTTTGTCAAACACAATAAATACAAGGTTGAATTCGAAATGATTTTGTTTTGCAACACAAATCTCGTTAACCTTCTTATTTTTACAAAATCACTTCTAAATCATAAAATATGAAAAAAATTATTTCAATAGTTTTTTTAATACTAATTTCAGCTTGTCATCAAAAAGTGACTCAAAACGACATTACTAATTTAAATGGCTATTGGGAAATTGAGAAAGTGGTTTTTTCCAATGGTTCAAAAAAAGAGTACACCTATAATGAATCGTATGATTATTTTCAAATAAAGGAAAATTCTGGATTTAGAAAGAAAGTAATGCCGCAATTGGATGGTCGTTTTTTAGTCAACAACCAATTAGAAAAAATTAAAATTACTTTTGAGAATGAAGAGTTTTATATCAATTATAGCACTCCTTTTGCAAAATGGAAAGAAAAAATTGATGCGATTTCAAAGGATAAATTAGTTGTAATAAATGTATCAAAAGCCGAATACCATTATAAAAAAGCAGCACCAATAAATATTTTAGGAGATGGCAAAACGACTAAATAACGAAAGTTCAATTGGTGATGTTTTAAAAGAAATCATCCAAAACAATAAACTTCAACCTGGAATTGACCAAATTTCTGTTAAAGAAGCTTGGGTTTCATTAATGGGAAATGGAGTCAATAGTTATACTAAAAATGTAACCTTAAAAGGAGAAACTTTGTATGTAGAATTGTCTTCCTCTGTTTTGAGGGAAGAATTGAGTCATGGAAAATCTAAAATTATTACCATGATTAATGAAGAATTGAATCGAGAAATAATAAAAAATATAATTCTTAGATAATAGAATTAAGAATAAAAAAATCCCGTTTCATTGAAACGGGATTTTATATTTTATAAGAGTTGGATTAGAATTGCTCTCTTCCAGCAAAGTGAAATGCACTTTCTATAGCAGCGTTTTCGTCGCTATCAGAACCGTGAACAGCATTTTCTCCTATAGAAGTTGCATATGCTTTTCTAATAGTACCTTCAGCAGCTTCAGCAGGATTGGTAGCACCAATTAATACTCTAAAATCTTCAACTGCGTTTTCTTTTTCTAAAATTGCAGCAACAATTGGTCCTCTTGACATGAATTCTACTAATTCTCCGTAAAAAGGTCTTGCAGCATGAACGGCATAAAATGCTTGAGCATCTGCCACAGTTAATTGAGTTAATTTCAAAGAAACGATTTTGAAACCTCCGTTGGTAATCATTGCTAAAATGTTCCCGATGTGTCCGTTTGCAACAGCATCTGGTTTAATCATTGTAAATGTTCTATTTGTAGCCATTTTGTAGTTTTAAATTTCGGCAAAATTAAGATATTTTAATCGAATTCCAATTATTATATGATTATAATGTAAGAATCGTAAAATTATTATCTAAAGGTTCTAATTCATCAAATAAATTTGAAATCAATGTTATTCCAACTTCCAAATAAAACTCTGAAAAATTAGTTTGTCGTTCTTGCAAACTTTGATTTGGAAACAGCTCGTTTTGTAAGTTGATAATTCGTTCTAATTCCGATTGGTATTTCTTTTTTTGAGCTTTCAAAAATCGTTTTTCTAGATTTTCTAATCCTTTTATTTGCTTTGCTTCTTGGGCTTTTACAGCTCCTAAAAAGGATTTATCTGTTTGATTTGCAATGGCATATAATTCCGAAAATTGTTTTTTTAATGCAGTTTTCTGCGCAGAAAAATCAATTGGAATTTCAGCTATTTGTTTCACTTTTTGATTAATCAATTCTTCTTGTTTTAAAAACAATTGTTCCCAGTTTAATTGAAGTTTTTCAATCTTTTCACTCTGTTTTTTGGTTACTAAAATAGCTGAATTTCTTAATAATAAAATGGGAAAAGCACAATTAAAGGCTTCAAAAGTTGTTTTTAATTCTAGCCAATAGGCAATTTCCCCTCCGCCACCGATGTAACATAAATTTGGTAAAATTACCTCTTGATATAAAGGTCTCAGAATTACATTTGGACTGAATTTTTCTGGATTGGTTTCCAATAATTCTAATATTCCATTTTGTGAAAATGTAATTTTGGTATTGTTAATTTTAAATATTCCTTCCTCAAATAGGATTCTTTCACGCAAATTATTCTCTATATAAAAAAGATTTATTTGTCGAGGATTCACTTGAGTTGGATATTTTTTTAAGTTATCCAATGTTTTACTTGCATTTTTAAAAGAAGTATTTTGTAAAAGTTCTTCTTTAATATAAGGAATAAATTGTCTTTTCAAACTTGAGTTGTCAGCGTCTAAAATGACTAATCCGTATGATCCAAAAAGTTCATTAGCTAGTTTACGGGTAGCATTTGCAAGCGAATCATTATTTGCGTAAGCACTTTCAAATAGTTTTTTAATTTCAATGGCATTCGATCCAGATCCTAATTCCTTTTCAAAAACCGCAATTAATTCTTGGAGTCCTTCGGTTGTTAATCTTCCAACTGTTCCCGTACTTTCTTTATTCCATATGAATTTTTTGCCTTTGAAATTAAAGTAATTTATTTCTTCAAAATCGTGGTCTTCTGTCGCCATCCAATAAATGGGGACAAAATTGTGAGTAGGATATTTCTTCTTTAATTGCTCTGTTAATTTTATAGTTGAAATTATTTTATATAAGAAATACAACGGACCAGTAAATAAATTTAACTGATGACCAGTGGTAATTGTGAATGTATTTTCTTTAGAGAGTAAAGCAATATTGTTCTTAGTTAATTCAGATATCGAAATGTTATCGTATTGATTGTTTAGAACAGAAACTAGTATTTCTCGATTATTTGTATTGAAATTTTGCTGTTTTTCCTTAATCTGATTTTCGAAATTTTCAATTGTTGGAAAACGATTGTAAAATGATTGTAAGCCAGATTCCTGATTTAAATAATCATTCATCATAGGAGTGAAATATCCTGAATTTTGATAGCTAATACAATCCGTTGGCATAGGAAATTAATTTTGAGTAAAATTACCAAAAAAAATGGGTTACTTGGTATTACTTGAAAATATCTTTCAATACTTTTTTAGATAAAATGGTAGCACCTTCAACATTTAAATGGCCACAAGTTGAGAAATATTTATCGTCATTAACCACTGTATCGAATCTTATTATTTCGGGATATAATTTTGTTACTTGTTCAAAATAAGCTCTGTTTAAAGTGTTTTCACAAATTGGTGTAGTTAATGCAATTAGTTGAATTTTGTTTTTTTTACAAAGAGCTTTGATTTTTTCATAGCTAACATTTCTGATTGGCTTCAAGCCATTCAAACTATTTTTCATGTTTTTCCCTCTACTTTTTAGTGGGTAATATCCACCATTTTGCAAGAGTACATTTGGCTTTTCTGTCCATGTGTCCCAAGTTTCTCTAAAACCTATTGCAGTTCCATACTCCATATATCTATAAAACGGTATATAAAACCAAAGGTTAAAATCAGGTTGGGTTTTCAAGTAGTTAGCCACTGTTTTTGAATCGTGAATAAAAGGTAAAAATTGAGCTAAATATTTTGGAGATGGATTGTCGGCACAAATGTTTAAATCAATTTGAATTATTACGGTTTTAATTTTGTATTTCCTTTCCACCATTAATTCGAAAAGCAATGCAGTTTCGTACAAATGAGATCCGCTCATTCCATAATTATAAGTTTTAAAACCTTTTTTTTCAAAAACTGAAGGTATAAAATGATTGTTTGCTCGTGATGAACCTAGAAAAATTATATCGTATTCTTTTCGTTCTGAATTGTAAACAAAGTTCGTTTTGTTGTGTTTATTATCATTTAAATATACCTGTGTGAAACCGATATCTAATAAACATAATAAAAGGAACAATAATCCTAATATTTTTACTACAAATAGAATAAAATGCTTCATTAGAATTGAAAATAAATAAATGATTTATAATCTGAAAACACTCCAAGAATAACAATACCAATTAAGCATAATGCCACTTTTATCCATGAATTTTTTCCTGAAAATGGCTCAATTTTATTTCTATTGGTCCATTCAATTGCGATAAATAAACACATTAAAAGTAAAATTTCGTAGTTATAGCGTTCGTTTTTTAAATATTGTGATGCAAATTCTCCTTGAGTAAAAATTCGTTTAATATATAATACAGCTGAATTAATATTTGGTGATCTAAAGAAAATCCATGCAAAACAAGTGATTATGAAAGTAAAAAAGATTTGGCAAATTACTTTTAACGAATTCAATGAAAATTTAATTTCGACGGAATCTAAATTACTCCTATTTTTTTTCAAAAGCAAAAGTGGTAAAAAGAACATCGCATTTAGTGCTCCCCAAGCAAGAAAAGTCCAATTTGCACCATGCCAAAAACCACTTAATAGGAAGATAATAAATACATTTCTAATTTGCTTTAACTTATTGCCTTTGCTTCCTCCGAGAGGAATATACACGTAATCTTTGAACCAGGAAGACAATGAAATGTGCCATCTACGCCAAAATTCTGCTATATCTCTTGAGAAATAGGGGTAATTGAAATTTCGTAATAATTCAATTCCGAAAAGTTTAGAAACTCCCAAAGCGATATCGGAGTAACCAGAAAAATCTCCATAAATTTGAAATGCAAAGTAAAAAGCTCCTAGTAACAAGGATAGCGAATTCATGTGTTGGAAGTTGTCAAAAATTGCATTTGCATAGGTTGCACAAGTGTCTGCAATTACTACTTTTTTAAATAATCCCCATAAAATTTGATAAACCCCTGATTTTGCTTGTTCGTAGTCAAATTTTCTAACATTTTTTACTTGTGGTAATAAATGTGTTGCTCTTTCAATGGGTCCAGCAACTAAAAGAGGAAAATAACTTACAAATAAAGAGTAATCAATAAAGTTTCGTTCTGCGGGAATTCGTTTGTAATAGATATCAATAACATAAGATAATCCGTGAAAGGTGTAAAATGAAATTCCTACAGGTAAAATCAATTTCAGTAACAATGGATTTGCATAGAAACCGAATGAACCAATCATATTTGCCATTGAAGTTGCAAAAAAATCATAGTATTTAAAAACACCTAAGAACCCTAAATTGACAATTACGCTTAACCAAAACCAAAATTTACGAGATTTAATGGTGTTTCCTTTTTCAATTTGTAATGCTGTAAAATAATCTAAAAAAGTAGAGAAAATGAGTAGAAATAAAAATCTCCAATCCCAACAAGAATAGAAATAGTAACTCGCAATAATCAGAATAGTGTTTTGTAATCGTTTTGAAGTTCGCCCTATAAACCAATACACTAGGAATACCAATGGAAGAAAAACTGCAAAACTGAGGGAATTGAAAAACATTTAATTTTTTGAATTGGTCTTTTAATTGCTGGCAAATATAACATTTTCAATTTTATTAGGAATTTCAAAAAAACATTTAGATATTTGTCTAAATATTTAAATAAATATTATGAATGCTGTTTTTAAGGCGTTAAACGATGTTACTAGACGTGAAATATTGGAACTTTTGAAGGATAAAGAGTTGCAAGCTGGCGAAATTGCTGCTTACTTTGCCATTTCAAAGCCCAGTATTTCTCATCATTTGGATATTTTAAAACAAGCTGATTTGATTGCCTCAGAAAAGAAAGGACAGTTTGTGATTTACTCCATTAATACCACAATTATGGAAGATGTTTTACAATGGATTTTAACTTTTAAAAAATAAATAACATGAATTTTTCATTAAAAAAAGAATTGCCAACTTTAGGAATAACTATTTTACCACTTTTGTATTTAGGATCGGTATGGAATTCTTTGCCTGAAACGGTGCCTATACATTGGAATTTAGAGGGAGACATAGATAATTGGGGTAGTAAATACGCTTTAATTGGGTTGGTATTTTTAATGCCAATTCTAACCTATATATTAATGCTTGTAGTTCCCAAAATTGATCCAAAAAAACGCATAGAAGCAATGGGTGGCAAATACGACCAATTCAAGTTTATTTTAGTTGCATTTATGTCAGTTTTATCTATTTTTATTATTTACATTTCTAAAAATCAAAAACTTTCAAGTCCCGGAATTATTTTTGTATTGGTAGGAATTTTATATATTTCCTTGGGTAATTATTTCAAAGTGCTCAAACAAAATTATTTCATTGGTATAAAAACGCCGTGGACATTAGAAAATGAAGAGGTATGGAAATTAACGCATTTATTGGCAGGAAAAATGTGGGTTATAGGAGGATTAGCAGTTGTAATTTTGAGTTTAATTCTTCCGGAAAATATTAATTTTTATTTTTTTATGGGAATTACAGCTATAATTTCAATTGTGCCAATAGTTTATTCCTACCTAATTTATAAGAAACTTAAAAATACAAATCAGTAGTTTTTAACGGATATATGCGATAAAGTTATTTTTTGCAGTTATTTTTGTCAAAAACAAATTAATTGGAAAACAACGTTTTTATAATCACCCCGCCGTTCACGCAACTCAACACGCCTTATCCGGCTTCTGCCTATATCAAAGGTTTTCTTAATACGTTGAATGTTCCAACTGTTCAAGCTGATTTGGGAATTGAGGTGATTTTAGAATTGTTTTCCAAAGAAGGACTTACAAATTTATTTAAAGTTGAAAGTTTAAAGTTGATTATTGATGAACTTTCAGTTAATTCCTCGCGTATTTTAGCCTTACAAGACGAATATATTAAAACGATTGACAGTGTTATTTCTTTTTTACAAGGAAAAAATCCAACATTAGCATTGCAAATTTGTCAAGGTGATTATTTGCCTGAAGCTTCCCGTTTCAATCAAATTGAAGAGATGGATTGGGCTTTTGGAACCATGGGAACCCAAGATAAAGCCAAGCATTTGGCCACTTTGTACTTAGAAGATATTTCTGATTTTATAGTAGAATGTATTGATGAAAATTTTGGTTTTAGTCGCTATGCAGAGCGTTTGGGTAGAAGCGCTAATTCATTTGATGAATTGTATGATAATTTAAATCAAGAGTTTACTTATATTGATACCATTTTGATTTCGATATTAAAATCGAAAATTGAAACTCTTAAGCCTTCATTATTTCTTATTTCAGTTCCCTTTCCAGGAAATTTATACGCTGCTTTTCGTTGTGCACAATGGGTGAAATTGAATTATCCAAATATTAAAATTGCAATGGGAGGTGGTTTTCCAAATACAGAATTGCGTTCCCTTTCTGACAAAAGAGTTTTTGATTTTTTCGATTTTATTACTCTCGACGATGGCGAATTACCACTAAAATTGCTAATTGATAGTTTTAATCCAGAATCAACTGGGGAATATAAAAGAACGTTTCTATTAGAAAATGGGGAAGTGGTTTATAAAAACAATTCTGCCAAATCCGATTACAAACAAGTAGAAGCGGGAACTCCTGATTATTCCGATTTACTTTTAGATAAATACATTTCTGTAATTGAAATTGTAAATCCAATGCATCGAATGTGGAGCGATGGACGTTGGAATAAGCTAACCATGGCGCACGGTTGTTATTGGGGAAAATGTACATTTTGTGATATTTCATTGGATTATATAAAATTATACGAACCCGTTGCGGCCAATATTTTGTGTGATAGAAT
>CALPLL020000075.1 GCA_943324395.2 Rhizobium sp. Q54 | reverse complement strand
TATTTTGCAAAGTCATAATCGGTTAGTGACGCCTGGTAGTTGTCGTAATCGTGTAGGATCTTGGCATTTCCTAGTCCGTCGATAAGGCTTTGTAGTCGGATAACTGCGGTTTGTAGGAATTCACGGGTGTCAAAATCGCTATTGAATTCTGCCCAATCTACATCGGGGCTACTCAAAGCGGGTTGGGTGTCGTTGAAGGTTTTTACCTTGTTAATAATGAGTTTGTTTTGCTCGTTTACACTCCCATACTGTTGGCGCTCGGAAGGAGAGAGGTTGGCTAATTTTTCAGAAAAAGCAAGTTCTATACTTACTAGGACAGTGTTAACCGCAGTTTTTTCAGCAGCGCTGAAATGACGAGAATCGAAATTGGTGAATGACATAGGCGGGGGGTTAGAATTAAAAGATTAAAAGATTAAAAGATTAAAAGATTTGAAAGATTAAAAGATTAAAAGATTAAAAGATTAAAAGATTTGAAAGATTAAAAGATTAAAAGATTTGAAAGATTTGAAATCCTCACCCCAGCCCTCTCCAAAGGAGAGGGAGACGAGAAGGATATGTGATGACGGGCACGAGGTGGTAATCTATGGCGATAAAATTCCTAGTATTAGATGCTGAAACAAGTTCAGCAGGACAAACGTTACGGGTAAATAAGTGGGGTAGTAGTGCGATTTCGCAATGGTAGAATTGGTTTTTCAGCATGTAATTAGTTTGTATGGTTATTAATCTTTGTAAACGTAATAATAATAATTATAACAGGCATGCTAAAAATTGAGTCGTTTATTAATACAATTATTTGGGATTGAGAGATTTAAAGATTCAAAAAATTAAAGAGGCAGTGGCGCAAAGTTCAAAGAGCATTGAGTTTTAAGTTTAAAGAAATCCGTTGAAATCTTTTAAATCAGTTTAATCTGTGGCTAAAAAAAATACTAGATGCTGAAACGAGTTCAGCATGACAAATCGAATGGAATATTATTGAGATTGCTTCGCTCCGCTCGCAATGACTGCAAAAAAAAAGTGCCTTCATTTCTGAAAGCACTTTTAGTTGTTGTGTTGTAGTAGTTGTATATTATAAAGCAGATTTAACTGTTTTGATAATTCTTGCAGCAATTTTGTAAGGATCACCATTTGATGCTGGACGACGATCTTCCAACCATCCTTTCCATCCTTTTTGAACGGTCATTAATGGAATACGGATTGAGCAACCTCTGTCAGATACTCCATAAGAGAAATCGTGAATCGAAGCTGTTTCGTGTTTCCCTGTTAATCGAAGGTCGTTATAGGCTCCATAAACCGCAATATGCTCGGCAGTTACAGGACGGAACGCCTCGCAAATTCTTTCGTAAGTCGCTTGATCTCCACAAGTTCTCAATACCTCATTAGAGAAGTTAGCGTGCATACCCGATCCATTCCAATCAGTATCTCCTAATGGTTTTGGGTGGTATTCTATATAGTATCCGTATTTTTCAGTTAAACGATCCAATAAATAACGGGCAACCCAAATTTCGTCACCTGCTTTTTTAGCACCTTTAGCAAACAATTGGAATTCCCATTGTCCACAAGCTACCTCTTGATTTATTCCTTCAAAGTTGATACCAGCAGCAATACATAAATCGGCATGTTCTTCAACTAAAACTCTACCATGGGTGTTTTTACCCCCTACAGAACAGTAGTACATTCCTTGTGGCGCTGGATATCCACCTATTGGGAAACCTAAAGGCAATAGTGTTTTAGTGTCCATGATAAAGTACTCTTGCTCGAATCCAAACCAAAAATCACCATCATCATCAATAGTAGCTCTACCGTTTGAAGCGTGTGGAGTACCATCAGCATTCATAACTTCAGTCATTACTAACCAACCATTTTTTCTGGTAGGATCTGGATAAATAGCAACAGGAACCAACAAACAGTCAGAGGAACCCCCTTCAGCTTGTTTTGTAGAGGAACCGTCAAATGACCAATTTCCAAGTTCGGCTAAAGTCCCTTTAAAATTGTCATGTTCTTCTACTTTAGTTTTACTTCTTAAATTTTGCGTTGGCTCGTATCCATCCAACCAAATGTACTCTAATTTAATTTTTGCCATGGTTATTTAGTAATTAAGTTATGAATTATAAAAGCAAAAATAATTATTTATTTATTACTCCTAAAATTTAGGGGGTACAATTTATTAACAATGATTAATTTTTAGTTAAAAACTATTTTAGAGGGGGGTATAATTAAAAAATGATGTTTTTTAGAGTGAAATTTGTGTAAATTGATAAATTAGGGTGTTTATAATTCCAACATTTTATATATTTGTAAAGAAATCAATTGATTTATAAATATAAATAGCAATTAGTATGGCAAATTTACGTTTTCAGGCCCTGAAAGAAGCATCAAATAGAACGAGTATTAAGTTTGAAGAAACCAATAAAAAGTCAACCATTTTTGGTTCGAATGTTTTTAATGATAAAGCGATGAAGCAGTTTTTAACTTCCGATGCGCACAAGGCCGTTAAGGATGCTGTTCAATTTGGTACGAAGATTGACCGAAAAATAGCCGATTATATTGCCATGGGAATGAAAGAATGGGCTTTAACCAAAGGGGTTACCCATTACACCCATTGGTTCCAACCCTTAACAGGAACAACGGCTGAGAAACACGATGCTTTTTTTGAAACTTCCTATGACGGTAGTGATCCGGTAGAAAAATTTGGAGGAGCACAATTGGTCCAACAAGAACCGGATGCGTCTAGTTTTCCTAACGGGGGAATCAGAAACACATTTGAAGCCCGAGGATATACCGCTTGGGATCCTACTTCGCCAGCTTTTATATACGGTACAACTTTATGTATCCCAACGGTTTTTATTTCCTACACCGGAGAAGCATTAGATAATAAAATCCCTTTGCTACGAGCCTTATCTGCCATGGATGATGCTGCTACCGATGTGTGTAAGTATTTTGATAAAAATGTAAAAAAGGTAACCGCAACTTTAGGATGGGAGCAAGAATACTTTTTGATTGACAAATCATTAGTAAATTCACGCCCCGATTTAATGATGACTGGAAGAACATTAATAGGTCACACGTCTGCCAAAGGACAACAACTAGACGATCATTATTTTGGTTCTATACCAACACGTGCTTTGACCTTCATGAGAGATTTAGAACAAGAGTGCATGTTGCTAGGAATACCGGTAAAAACGCGTCATAATGAAGTGGCACCCAACCAATTTGAGTTGGCACCCATATTTGAAGAAACCAACCTTGCAGTAGATCACAACTGCTTGTTGATGGATGTGATGAACAAAGTGAGTGAGCGCCATGATTTAAAAGTGCTATTGCATGAAAAACCATTTAAGGGAGTAAACGGATCGGGGAAACACAACAACTGGTCGCTTGCAACTGATACGGGAGTGAATTTATTGAGTCCGAGTAAAACTCCGATGAGTAATTTGCAGTTTTTAACCTTCTTTATCAATACGATTAAGGCGGTAAACGATTATGAAGCTTTGTTGCGAGGATCAATCGCTACAGCTAGTAACGACCACAGGCTAGGAGCCAATGAGGCACCACCAGCAATTATTTCGGTATTTATAGGAGAACAATTAACGAAGGTATTGGCAGAATTAGAAGGAGTAACCACCGGTAAATTATCTCCAGAGGAAAAAACCGAATTAAAATTGAATGTGGTAGGTAAAATTCCAGATGTTTTATTGGATAATACCGACAGGAATAGAACGTCACCATTTGCCTTTACAGGAAATAAATTTGAGTTTAGAGCGGTTGGATCGTCAGCAAATTGTTCAAATGCGATGACGACATTAAATACTATTGTTGCCAAACAATTGAAAGATTTCAAAGTAGAAGTCGATAAATTGATTGACTCAAAAGGCATGAAAAAAGACGATGCTATATTTAATGTATTAAGAGAATACATCAAAGTATCTAAAAATATTTTATTTGAAGGAGACGGATACAGTGAGGCTTGGGAAAAAGAAGCGGCAAAACGCGGATTGAGTAATTTTAAAACTACACCAGAAGCCTTGAAAGCCCGAGCATCTAAACAAGCATTGGATTTATTTTTAGAAATGAAAATTATGAATCACGTTGAGGTTGAGGCGCGTTACGAAATTGAATTAGAAGAATACACTAAGAAAATCCAAATTGAAGGACGAGTTTTGGGAGATATTTCATTAAATCATGTTATTCCAACCGCGATTAGATATCAAAACACCTTGATTGAAAATGTAAAAGGGTTAAAAGAGATTTTCGGAACAGAATTTGAGAAAATTGCTAAAGAGCAAATCCGTTTGATTAAAGAAATTTCAAAACACATTGAAGGAATCAATTCGAAAGTAGAGGAAATGACCAACGCAAGAAAAAAGGCCAACGCGCTTACCGATGCTCAAGAAATGGCCGATGCCTACTGCAATAAGGTAAAGCCGTACTTTGAGATTATCAGAGAACATTGTGATAAATTAGAATTGTTAGTGGATGACGAAATTTGGACCTTAACAAAATACAGAGAGTTGTTGTTTACCAAATAATAAAAAATTAGATTTTTAGTTATCAATAATGAACATGGGGCTATAAATAATCAGTTTTTTTTATAACCAAATAAATGTCATAACTTTGATTGTATTTAAAATATCAAATTAGAAAAATGAAATTGAAACTGTTTTATATTTTGTTGATTTTTACCATAGGTAAAATTGCGGCACAGGAAAAATTGGAGGTTTTCTTTGATTTTGATAAATACGATATTAATATGGGGGCCAATCAAAAACTACTAGATTGGGTTGCTTCGTCTAAGAATATTGAAGTTCAAAAAATATATGGTTTTTGCGATTGGGAAGGCACCAGTGTTTATAATGATTCTCTATCATGGAAAAGAGTTCAAACCGTTCATGATTTCTTAAAAGAGAGAGCGGTAAAAATAAAATCTGATTATGAAATTAAAGGTTTCGGAAAAGATTTTGAGCAATCCAAAATACAATCGGAAAATAGAAAAGTGACGGTTATTTATGAAATAATAAAAATACCAGAACCTAAAACAAAAGAAGCAATTTTACTAGAAGAATTGAATGCCGCCCTTAAAACTTCTAATGTAGGGGATATTATCAAGTTAAAAAACATTTATTTTTTCAACAATTCCCCTCGCTTACTTCCAAAATCCAAACCTGTACTATATGAGTTGTTGTGTGTTATGAATGACAACCCGAAATTAAAAATTGAGGTTCAAGGTCATATTTGTTGTCAAACAACTGTTGGAGAATATGATGTTTCTATATCCAGAGCTAGAGCAATTTGGGTATTTCTTATTCAAAACGGGATTAGTAGAAAGCGAATTACTTATAAAGGGTATGGGAATACACGACCAGTGCATCCGATACCAGAAAAATCACCAGAAGAAGAAGAAGACAATCGACGGGTAGAAATTATGATTGTTGAAAAATAATTTATTATTACCAACAGTTGGAAATTTTACATCCGAAAAATACGATTATCTTTGCAAACAACGACACAACAAAAAATGAGTTCAGATACAAGTAAAAGATATGCACTTCGAGGTGTTTCCGCATCAAAAGAAGACGTTCATAATGCTATT
This sequence comes from Rhizobium sp. Q54, assembly GCA_943324395.2. Taxonomy (GTDB): domain Bacteria; phylum Bacteroidota; class Bacteroidia; order Flavobacteriales; family Flavobacteriaceae; genus Flavobacterium. The sequence goes on along the minus strand of CALPLL020000075.1, from coordinate 2,564 downwards.
AAAAACATAGACAAAGGATTGTTTCCTAAAGCCTTTTGTAAAATTGTCCCTGATTATTTAACCCAAGACGAAGACTATTGCTTGATAATGCACGCTGACGGAGCGGGTACAAAATCGTCGTTGGCTTATATGTATTGGAAAGAAACCGGTGATATTTCTGTTTGGAAAGGCATCGCCCAAGATGCATTAATCATGAATATTGATGATTTATTGTGTGTAGGAGCCACAGATAACATTTTACTTTCTTCAACTATTGGAAGAAATAAAAACCTTATTTCATCCGAAGTAATTTCAGCAATTATTAATGGAACAGAAGAACTAATCACTGAATTAAAATCCTACGGTGTAACGATACATTCTACTGGTGGAGAAACTGCTGATGTAGGAGATATTGTAAGAACTATTATTGTAGATTCAACCGTTACAGCAAGAATGAAGCGCAGTGATGTAATTGATAATGCGAATATTCAGGCAGGTGATGTAATTGTAGGTTTGGCCTCTTTTGGTCAATCCAGCTATGAAAATGGATACAATGGCGGAATAGGAAGTAACGGATTAACTTCAGCAAGACACGATGTTTTCGATCATTATTTAGCTTCTAAATATCCTGAGAGTTTTGATGCTGCCGTTCCTAAAGAATTGGTTTATTCGGGCAAAGTTAAATTAACCGATGCCGTTGAGAATTCCCCTATAGATGCAGGAAAATTAGTGCTTTCGCCAACGCGTACTTACGCTCCAATTATCAAAAAAATTCTAGAAAAATACAACTCAGATACGATTCATGGAATGGTGCATTGTAGTGGTGGCGCACAAACTAAAGTGTTGCACTTTGTAGATGATGTACACGTGATTAAGGACAATTTATTTCCAGTACCACCATTATTTCAATTAATTCAAGAGCAATCAGGAACCGATTGGAAGGAAATGTACCAAGTATTTAACTGTGGTCACCGTATGGAATTGTATGTCCCTGAAGCTGTTGCAAATGATATAATTGCCATTTCCAAATCGTTTAATGTTGATGCTCAAATTGTAGGTAGAGTAGAATCATCAGAAACCAAAAAACTAACTATTTCTAGCGAATACGGTGTTTTTGAATATTAATATTTTAACTATTTTCAGAACCATTAAACCTTAAACTTTAAACCTTTTTTATGTACGAACTTGTTTTTTGGAATTATAAAGAAGGAATTTACCTCAATCACCATTTAGTTTATGAAGCAATTGCAGAAGAACAACTAGTTGACGGATTAGAAGAACTTCCAATTACAGTAATTGTTAACAGAATCAATTCTCTTTTTTCAAAATGGGAACGTGTGGATGAGAATAGTTGGAAAAACAATAAAGGGCCTGGTGCCTTTCATGTTCGAACTACCTCTCAAAGTATTAAAATAGATTGCTACGGAACCCAAGGTTCAGACATGGATATTTTGGTTGGAGCTTTAGAAGAATATAAATGCCCATTATACGATCCACAGGTGCCAGAGCGGTATGATGGAGTAGAGTAGAGGTAAAAATTGTAAACTATGAAAATTAATTTAAAACACGGAATAGACCAACTCGTTTTCGGGATGAAGCAAAACGATGTAATTGCTATTTACGGAAAACCAAATAAGAATTATAAAGATGAAGACGAGAATGTAATTTTCTCTTACAATTCACTTAAAATGCGTTTGACGTTTTATAACGATGAAGATTTTAAATTGGGATACATTGTAGCTTCAAGTCCTGATATAAAATTATTTGATAATAAAGTAATTGGAATAAAAATAAGTGAAGTTAAAGCAGATTTAACTTCTAAAGGAATTACTAAATTTACTCAGGAAGAATTTGATACTTTTGAGAATTACTTTAATGAAGACAATTGGATTATTTTTCAAACGGAATTTGATGAGGTTGTAAAATTTGAGATAGGAGCCATTATTAATGATAAAGATGAATTTGACTGGAAATTTAAAGGTTAATTCTAAATAGATTTAATAAAAAAAGGTGTTCGAATTGAACACCTTTTTTATTGTAATTACTCTAAATTATTTAGTTTCGTTCGCTACCGGAGGAGGAATACCTTCTAATAATTCAATTTCAAAAATGATATTAGCATTTGGTGGAATAACATTTCCAGCACCTCTTTCACCATAACCTAATTTAGATGGGATGAACACAACCGATTTATCACCGATTGACATTGCGTTTAAACCTTCGATGAAACCAGGAATCAAACCGTCTTTTTTACCATATTGGAAAGGGAATGGTTGGTAGCCGTTTTGATCGGCTCTGTTTTTATCATATTTTCCACAAACTTTATTTACTTCCTCATAGCTACTGTCAAATAATGAACCATCCTCAAGGTAACCAGCGTAATGAATATATACGTTAGCTCCATCAGCAGGTTTTACACCAGCGCCTTTTTTAATGATGTTGTATTCTAAACCAGATTCAGTTTTAGTAGAAGTAGCTCTAATCGCAGCTAATTCAGCAACTTTAGCTGCTTTTACAGGTCCGTATTTTTCATTGTATGCTTTTTTAGCTTCTGCTTCAATAGCAGCTTGTTTAGCCTTTTCTTT
>CALPLL020000074.1 GCA_943324395.2 Rhizobium sp. Q54 | reverse complement strand
GTTCACATGGATTACAAAGGGCAAGTGCAAAAAAGAATCAATGAAAAAATGCCATTGGCAACAGTAAAAGGTTTTAGAAAAGGTGCTGTGCCTAGAGATTTAGTTGAAAAACAATACGGTAGAGCAATTAAAATTGAAGAAGTAAAAAAAGTGGTTGATTTGGCATTGGAAAGATACATTCAGTCAGAGCGTTTGAATTTACTTGGTACTCCATTAGCAAAAGAAAATCCAGATTTCCCTTGGGATGATGAAGAAATGGAATTTGAATACGAAATTGGATTGGTGCCAAATTTTGATTTAGATCTTGAAGCGAAAAACAATATAATTAAATATGTTGTAACTGCAGATGACAAGTTAATTGACGAGCAAGTAGTTCGTATACAGAAACAATTTGGAACTCCAATTCCTCAAACTGTAGTTGAAGAAAGTTCTGATATTTCTGGAACTTTTACCAATGCTGAACATGGAATTAATGCTCCATATACTTTCAATATTTCTATTTTTAAAGATAAAAAAACAGGTGCTAAATTTGTAGGTAAAAAAGCGGGTGATGTAGTTACTGTTAATACAAAAGGTCTTTTTGATGACGATCATCAATTGATGGACGTTTTAAAAGTTAGTCATGATGATGTTCATGGTTTAGCAATTGACGTTGATTTTACCATCGAAAATAGTAACGGAACTGAATTAGCACAATTGAATCAAGAATTATTTGATAAACTTTTTGGACCTGGAACTGTATCTTCATTAGCAGATTTAAAAGCTAAAATAAAAGAAGATGCTGAATTGCAATTTGCTCAACAAGCAGATCAAAAATTATTGTCTGATGTAACTAATTTCTTGGTTGAAAACACCAAATTTGATTTACCAGCTGATTTCTTGAAAAGATGGTTGCAAACTGTTGGTGAGAAAAAATTATCAGCTGAAGAAGCAGCAATTGAATACGAAAAATCTGAAAAAGGATTGCGTTACCAATTGATCGAAGGAAGAGCATTAAGTCAATCGAATATCCAAGTTACATTTGAAGATTTAAAACAATTTACAGCTAAATCAATCAAACAACAAATGGCGCAATTCGGACAAATGAATCCTACAGATGAAGAAGTTCAAGGAATTGTAGCTAGAGTATTGGCAAACCAAGAAGAAGTTAAAAAGCTATCTGATCAAGTGGTAGGAGAAAAATTATTACTTCTTTTCAAAGAAAAAGCAAATGCGAAAGAAAAGAAAGTTACTTATCCTGAATTTATCGCTGCTTTTTACGGAGAATAAATTCTAGATTAGTCAGTTTTCATTTGATAAACAATAAAAAAGAATTATATTTGAGTGTCAGAAATTTATTTTTTTGACACTCTTTTATTTAATGCTTTGCATTAACTTTGTAAAGAATCTAGGCATTATTTTAAACTTATTAATATTAAAAAAATGAATCACTCAAACGAATTTAAGAAGTTTGCTACAAAACACCAAGGAGTTAATAACTTGTACTACGATAAAATTGTAAATGCAATGACTCCAAAAGGGATGACTCCATATATTATTGAAGAACGCCAATTGAACGTTTCTCAATTAGACGTTTTTTCAAGGTTAATGATGGATAGAATTATCTTTTTAGGAACAGGAATTGACGATCAAATTGCAAATATTGTTCAAGCGCAATTGTTGTTTTTGGAAAGTGCTGATTCTTCAAAAGACATACAAATCTATATCAATTCTCCTGGAGGCAGCGTTTATGCAGGTTTAGGAATTTATGATACCATGCAATATATTAAACCTGATGTAGCTACAATTTGCACTGGAATGGCTGCTTCAATGGGAGCTGTTTTATTGTGTGCAGGAGCCGAAGGTAAACGTTCGGCATTACCTCATTCAAGAGTAATGATTCACCAGCCATCTGGAGGTGCACAAGGAGTTGCAACCGATATGGAAATCAACTTGCGTGAAATGTTAAAGTTAAAAGACGAATTGTACCAAATAATTTCGAAGCATTCAGGACAAACATTTGAAAAAGTGCATATGGATTCTGAACGCGATTATTGGATGATTGCCGATGAAGCAAAAGAGTACGGAATGATTGATGAAGTGTTGAGAAGAGGATAAGATTGGAAGTTACAAGTTTAAGGTTTAAAGTTTAAAGTTGCTGAGTAACTTTAAACTTTAAACTTTTTAAACTTTAAACAATATAAAATGGCAAAAGAAAAATTAGAATGTTCCTTCTGTGGAAGAAAAAAACCAGAAACCAATTTATTGATTGCTGGAATAGATGCGCACATTTGTGATAAATGTATTGAGCAAGCAAATGGCATTGTGGTTGAGGAATTAAAATCTAATGTAAAATCTAATGTTGGTGATTTAGTTCTTAGAAAGCCAAAAGAAATTCGTGCTTTTCTAGATAAATACGTTATTGGTCAAGACCAAACCAAAAAAGTAATGGCGGTTGCAGTTTACAATCATTATAAAAGATTGATGCAACAAGAACTAGAAGATGAAGTGGAAATTGAAAAATCCAATATTATCATGGTAGGTCAAACAGGAACCGGAAAAACTTTGGTTGCCAAAACCATTGCAAAAATGCTGGATGTTTCTTTGGCTATCGTTGATGCAACTGTATTAACTGAAGCAGGATATGTTGGGGAAGATGTAGAAAGTATTTTAACACGTTTACTTCAAGCAGCCGATTATGATGTGGCTAAAGCCGAAAGGGGTATTGTTTTTATAGACGAGATTGATAAAATTTCACGAAAAGGCGATAACCCTTCAATTACACGTGATGTTTCTGGAGAAGGCGTTCAACAAGCGCTATTAAAATTACTAGAAGGAACGGTTGTAAATGTGCCGCCGAAAGGAGGAAGAAAACATCCAGACCAAAAATTTGTAGAAGTAAATACCCAAAATATATTGTTTATTGCCGGAGGTGCATTTGATGGAATTGAAAAAATAATTTCCAAAAGATTGAACCGTCAAGCGATGGGTTACAGCACGTCCAAAAATGCTGACAACATCAATAAAGACAATTTATTGCAATATATTATCCCAAAAGACATCAAAGATTTTGGTTTGATTCCCGAGATAATTGGTCGTTTACCAGTTTTGACTCACATGGATCCATTAGACAGAGAAACGTTGCGTGCTATATTAACCGAGCCTAAAAACGCCTTAATTAAGCAATATAAAAAGTTGTTTTTAATGGACGAAGTGGAGTTCAATATTTCAGATGAAGCGCTGGATTTTATCGTTGATAAAGCATTAGAATATAAATTAGGCGCTCGTGGATTGCGTTCTTTGTGCGAAGCGATTCTTACTGATGCCATGTACGATTTACCGAGTTCGGACGAAAAAACCTTGGATATCGATAAAGAATATGCACAACACACTTTGAGTAAAAACTTACTGAAACGCTTGGAAATAGCTTCTTAAATTAAATAAAAAACCGTCTAATTTTAGACGGTTTTTTATTTAATAATTTGCATTCCTTTCAATTTTTCTAAATAATCCCTTTGATTGGACAACCTTGGAATTTTATGTTGGCCACCTAGTTTATTCTGGTCTTTCAACCAATCGTAAAATAAATTCGGACGGGCAATATTTATTTTCAATTGGTTCAAAGTCATATTATTGTAGCGCTTGGCTTCATAATCTGAATTTAAAGTTTGTAATGTTTCATCTAATATTTTCGCAAAAGCAGCCGTGTCTGAAGGGTTATTTTTAAACTCAATCATCCATTCATGAGCTCCTTTTTCTTTTCCTTTCATAAAAATAGGTGCAACGGTGTAATCAACCACTTCATTATTGGTAATTTGACACGCTTTGGCAATAGCCCGATCGGTATTTTCAACCATTAACTCTTCGCCAAAAACATTAATATGATGTTTCGTTCTACCGGTAACTCTAATTCTGTAAGGATTTAAAGAGGTAAATCGGATGGTGTCTCCAATCATATAACGCCACAAACCAGAATTTGTGGTTATTACAATCGCATAATTTTTATTTAATTCCACATCGCATAATCGAATGGCATTTTGTTTTGTAGTTCCAAAAACTTCCATAGGAATAAATTCATAAAAAATCCCATAATCCAACATTAGTAACAATTCATTGGAATCATTTCTATCTTGAATGGCAAAAAATCCTTCTGAAGCATTGTAAATTTCATAATATTTGAAATCTGGATTTGAGACTATTTTCTGATATTGTTCTCTATATGGATCAAAATTTACACCTCCATGAAAATACACCTCAAGATTCGGCCATATTTCCAACAAATTTGATTTGCCGGTTTCTTCCAATACCTTATTTAACAATACTAACATCCACGATGGAACTCCCGCAAAACTGGTAACATTTTCATTTTTAGTTTCATTGATAATTGCTGTAATTTTCGTTTCCCATTCACTCATTAAGGAAATTCTATTACTTGGAGTACTAATAAATTCTGCCCAAATTGGCATGTTTTCGATTAGTATTGCTGATAAATCACCAAAAAAGGTATTATTGTTTTCATAGATTTGAGAACTTCCTCCTAATCTCAAACTTTTTCCTGCAAAAAGCACTGAGTTTTCATTGTTGTTCAAGTACATGCATAATAAATCTTTACTGCCTTTGTAATGACAATTTTCTAAAGCTTCATTGCTCACAGGGATAAATTTACTTTTGGCATTGGTAGTTCCGCTCGATTTTGCGAACCATTTTACGGGAGTATTCCAAAATACGTTTTGTTCTCCTAGCCGTGTTCTCTCAATTAATGGCTGTAAATCTTCATAGGTTGAAATGGGAACCCGTTCAATAAAAGTTTCGTAGGTTTTAATAGATTCGTAGCCGTAATCTATTCCAATAGTAGTTTTTTCTGCAGACCGAATTAAATTCAAAAGCAATTCTTCTTGTACTTCATTCGGGTATTTTAAAAAAAGCTCAATCTGATGAATGCGCTGTTTTAAAACCCAAGAAGCGAATGAATTAATTATAGAAATTGCCATTTCAACTTTAAATTTAGTTTTCGACTTTTAGATTTGTTAAACAACAAACAAATGCTAACTTTACCAAAAATAGCAATTTTTACCGAACTTTAAACTTTAAACCTTAAACTTTTCAATAATGACTTACGAAGGCGTTCTAAATAAAATGCAAACGCAATTTGAAACTCCAATTCAATATTTTTTGATTTTCCAGGATAGTTTTCTAAATGTCAATCAATTATTGAATAAAAATATTCAGATTAATTTTGTGGGTTACCAATGTTTGAATTGTGGTAAAAAGAAGAAAATTTTCCGTCAAGGTTTTTGTTATGATTGTTTTTTTTCAAGTCCAGCTGTTGGTGATTGGATTATGAAACCCGAGCTGAGCACCGCTCATTTAGGAATTCAAGATCGTGATTTGGCTTACGAAGAACGAGTTCAATTGCAACCCCACATTGTATATTTGGCATTATCTAGTGAAGTGAAAGTTGGCGTAACTCGAAAAACTCAAGTCCCTACTCGTTGGATCGATCAAGGGGCAGAAAAAGCCATTTCTATTGTTGAAGTGCCCAATCGGTACCTTGCAGGAATTACAGAAGTAGCTCTAAAAAATCATTTTGCAGATAAAACCAATTGGAGAAAAATGCTTACAAACGACATCGTTTTTACCGATTTAATTAAAGAACGAGAAAAATTACAACAATTATTGCCAGATGAAGTTCAAGAATATTTTCATTTAGAAAAAAATGATCTGTACGAAATGAATTATCCAGTTCTAGAATACCCTTCCAAAATAAACAGTTTAAGTTTAGATAAAACTCCAAATTTTAAAGGCAAATTAATTGGGATTAAAGGTCAATACCTAATATTTGAAGACGGAACCGTTTTCAATATTAGAAGTAATGAAGGATATATAGTTAGAATTGAAGTATAATTATTTTCGAAACAAACCTTTCAACAAACCTTCCGCTTTTGATTTTAAATCCTCTTTTTGATTGCTTGTAGAATCTTTTTTAGATCCATTTAAAAGGTCTTTCAATGAGTTTTTACCTTGATTAATTAATTTTTCTTTTTGCTGTTTCACCAATTGATTGGTCAAATTAGTAACTGCACTTTTCATATCAGTTGTCACTTTTGGACTTTTAAAACTTCCAGTTATAAGGGCATTTATAGGAATATTTTCAATTTTATTGGCATCGGAAGTGGTTAATTTCGCAATTAATTTATTGGCCTCGTTCCCTAAATATCTTGCTGGAACATCCATTTTTATATTGTAATTCATCAACTGATCAAATCCATGAGTTCCATTTATAGTTGCTTTTATATCCTGGTATTTAATGTCAAATGGGTTAACTTCTACTTTCCCATCTTTAAATATTAAATTGGCTTTAACGTCATTTAAATTCAATTGCTGTAAATCAAGAAATTTCAAATTGGATCCTAAACTCTTTAACACCGTTGAATTGGAGGGATTTAACGAGGTTGATAAAAGTTTGCCTGATAAATTTCCTGATAACGTTTTTAAATCAGGAGTCATACTTTTAGAATCTAAATTACCCAATAAATTTAAGGTTGAATTTAATTTACCATTTATTACTCCAGCAATTGGAGCGATTTTTTTCATCATTTCTAATTGCGTAAACGTTTGTTGAATATCAACTTGATTCATACCTAAATCCATTTTAAATTTAGGAGTATTCTCTTTTGTTGATACACTTCCGTCAAAAGCAATAGTTCCACCAAAAATGGATGTTTTACCATTTTCTAAAGTTACCTTTTGATCTTTGATAATTAATTTTCCCGAAACATCGGCTAAAGTTAAATTATCATAAAGTACTTTATTGGCTTTAGCTGTTAATGTACAATTCAAAAAACTAGGAATTTTCATTGCTGAATTTGCAGTATTTTCTTTTTTATTTTCATCGATAGTTAAAAAATCCGCAACAGCAATTTGATTTGAAACCATATTGAAATTTCCTTTTAGCTCTTGTTTTTTAAATAAAAAGCCATAAAAATTATCTAAAACTCCTGACAAATTTATGTCGGTTTTTCCAGTTGTTGCCTTAAATTCTTGAAGATTCACTCTGCTGGGATTAAATTGAACAATTGCGCTTGAAATTGCCATTTTCTTTCCTTTTTCATCAGAATAATTAAACCCGGTCAAGCTAATTGTTCCTGAATTATTGATGTTTTGATAATTACTTTTATTTACCGATTCCATGTCAAATTTTGTTTTAACATCGGCTTTCAAAATCCCTGAAAGTGGTTTGTCCATTTTTATCGGATAGGCTTTTGATAAATTCGACAAGTTAATTTTACCTTTTAAAGCCGCGTCTACTAATGCGTTTTTAGTAACGTTTCTAATATTTGCCTTAGCTTCAAATACATCTTGATCAATCTTGAAAGAAATTTTATCTAAATTCACATAAGTGTCATTTAATATCCCAGTTTCATTGATAATTTTAGTGTCAATTACAATATTTCGAACTGATTTTGGTAAGTTTGGATACTGAAATGAAGCATTATTTGATGCTATTTCGATGTTGAATTTCGGTACAGTTGTATCAGAAAATAATCCTTTGGCAAAGCCAATTACTGAAAATTCTCCTGTAGTTTTAACGTCTTTAATGCTTCCAGAATATCCCGATGGAACCAAACCTAAGAAATTCTCAAATGAAGAAGTAGGTGTTTTGAATTTCAAATCATAATTCTGACCATTTGCAACCATTTGAATAAAACCATCAATTTCTAAAGGCAATTTGTTTATATGCGCTTTATTTTCCTTAAAAGTGTATTTGCTTTTTTCTAAATCAATTCCTAAAATCGCATCCAATGTTACTGGGACTTTTTTCATGTAATTGATTTTATCCATATCCAAACTGATATTCGCTGCTGATTTTGTAACCAAATCCAATTTTGAAGAAGCAAAATCTCCGCTTCCAGAATGGTACAAACTGTCGAATTTCATTTTTATTTTTGAACTTTCGTCATAATATTGAAAGGTAAAATTCTCAATGGCATATTCTTTTATTTTCAAAGACATCGATTTGCTTTTGCTGTTATCTGCCTCTTTATTTTTTATTGCAATGTCAAAATTCCCTAATCCCTCTTTATTGAAAATAATATTAATCAATCCGTTTTTTGAAGTTATAGCTTCAATGTTTATAGGCTCGTCTTTAGATTTAAATAACTCTTTCACCGACATTTTTAAGTTCAATTCTCCTAAATAAACCAAGGTATCGCCTTTAAAAGGCGCGTTATTTACGATG
>CALPLL020000073.1 GCA_943324395.2 Rhizobium sp. Q54 | reverse complement strand
TGACGCCAGATAACCGATCCATTCTGTTGGTGTAATTTCAAACATAGCTAATAATTTATTTATTTAATGGATTAAAACGTGTTTACCGTTTTTCTAATGGCAACTAATTTGGTCATTAATGCCTCAAAATAATCCAAGTGTAGCATGTTAGCACCATCACTTTTAGCATTTGCAGGATCAAAATGGGTTTCAATAAAAATTCCATCTACACCTACGGCAATTCCCGCTTTGGCAATGGTTTCGATCATATCTGGACGACCACCAGTAACTCCTGCGGTTTGATTTGGCTGTTGTAGTGAGTGCGTCACATCCAGAACTGTTGTTGCATATTGTTGCATGGTTGGGATTCCACGAAAATCTACAATCATATCTTGGTAGCCAAACATTGTTCCTCTATCGGTAACCATAACGTTTTGGTTGTGGCAATCCAATACCTTTTGAACGGCATGTTTCATACTTTCTGGACTCATGAATTGTCCTTTTTTCAAATTAACGACTTTTCCAGTATTGGCTGCAGCCACTACTAAATCAGTTTGACGAACTAAAAACGCTGGGATTTGCAATACATCAACATATTGCGCTGCTTTGTCGGCATCTTCATTAGTATGAATATCGGTAACGGTTGGAACTCCAAAAGTTTCAGACACTTTGCGTAAAATTTGTAATGCTTTTTCATCACCAATACCCGAAAAACTATCAATTCTAGACCGATTTGCTTTTTTGAATGAACCTTTAAAAACAAATGGGATTTCTAATTTATCGGTGATTCCAACTAATTTCTCTGCAATTCTCATAGCCATTTCTTCTCCTTCAATCGCGCAAGGCCCTGCAAGTAAAAAGAAGTTACCACTATTTGAATGTTTTATTTGAGGTATTGTGTGTAAGTTCATAACGTTATTTATTATGGTGCAAATATAAGTAGAATTTTGAATTAAGAATGAATAGTGAGACAATAGATTAAAGACGGGTAGATAATAGACGGAGAGATGATTTAGAATATCAATATCAATTACAATATCAAAATCAATTTCAATATCAAAAACAATAATTAAAAAAATAATAAATTAGTGGATCATTTGCTGCTTTTCAACTTTAACCCTTCCTATTTTTTTTATCTTACCTGTCTATTATTTATTAATCTATTATCTTTTTGTCTATTATCTATTTATCCTCGTTACTTCGCTAATCCAAACCCAACCGGCACCATTAAATCTCCTTTTTCATAACAATTTAGGTACAATTTTATCGGTTGTTTCAAGCCTACCCAAGTAACTTCATATTGATCAAGGAAGCCGCCGCCCATTTCACAGTTTTTGGTAGGGAAGGGGCAACAGATATCTAATTTTTTATAGAATACTTTTTCGCCGTTTGGTCCAGAAAGCGCCTTTAAAAATCGCTCCTGGTTAATAGTTAAGTCCTTTGTATTTCTATAAAACACATTAACTGGGTAATCGGGGTGATACCCGTATTTAGGATCTTTGCTAAATTCTGTTATTACAAAAGTATTCGAAGCAGTCAACTGAGGAATAGGGGCATTGTCATTTACATTTTGCAAAGTCGATTTGGTACTCACACAAGAAGTGAAACTGATAGCTATTACTGTGAACAGCAAAATAAATTTGATTTTCATATTTTACTTTTTATTTAAATTAAAGGTACAACTATTTTTTTTACAATAACCGTGCTAAAATTTTAATAGTTGATTGTTATTCGCTGCATGCTAAAAGCTAATGGCTGAAAGCTTGCCATACAATAAAAAAAAACCACGCAGAACGTGGTTTTAGATTAACTGTATTTTACTCTAAGCTGTTTTTTTCTTTTTAATTAAGTAGAAACTCAATACAATTCCCAATACGATCATCGGGAGAATGTAATCATTTATTGGAGCAATACCAGGATCTGTTCCCGGGTCAAGTGGATCTTCAGCAAAAATTAACGAGCTGCTTAATAAGAATAAGGTTAATACGATAGATTTTATAGTGGTCTTCATGATTCTTATTTTTTAATTATTTTAGCGGTAAACACCGAATTGTCACTTCCTTTAATTTTCATGATATAGATTCCCGTCGCTGAATTATTCATTTTGATGGTGTAGTTAGTATTTTGAGAAGTAGTATCAATACTTCCTTTTTCTACTTCTTGACCTATTGTATTGCAAATAGAGTAGGAGTACGTTCCGGTTCCTAAGAATCCTAAATTTACTTGGAATGAATCTCCTGTTACTGGATTAGGAACTATACTGAAACCATTTGCTTTTGGAATAGTTGTTCCTAAGGCTGATGTTTGGAATACAATTCTGAAACGATTTCCAGTACTCATCGCATCTGCAGTAACTGTAAATGGATATTCTACAGCAGTACCATCAAGGGTAAGCGGCGTTCTAACATTGGTAAACAAATCTTCCAAAGTCGCTTCTAAATTAGTAGCCGAAAACTCTTCGGTATTAATTTTTAATTTATAATTAGCACCGACGGTAGTATTCCAAACTTTTACGTTTAAAACATCAGAAGCAACCAAAGGCAACTGGTGATTACTTGCAAACGAAGCTCCGTTTTTAGTAAAAGCAATGTTCTCCGTTCCATTAGCCATTTTGTTCGAAGCTTGATTGGCATCGGCATCAGCCAAAATAACCGTCATAGCTCCATCGCGACCGGACCATTCGTTGTTGACTTGTTTGTACAAACCTACTCGCAATAACTCAGGAAGTGTTCCAGTTTTAAACACGGCATTACTAAACGCAGAACCTTTATGAGATTCTTTAATAGTAAAAGGTGCTCCGTCTGTAGATTTCACGAAGAAAGCTTGTCCGGATTGGATTTGAGTTCCGGCGGTAACAACTGGGTTTGAAGTAAGGTTGGTGTACGTTCCTGAAGTATATAAATTATACGTACCCACAGCATTCAAACCAGAAGCATTCGCATCCCAAACCCAAACATTTCCTCCAAAAGAAGCTGTTGTATTTTGAGTGTTATTCATCATAACTGAAAGATCTAGTGGGCTGGCATAAGGATTTCCAATAAAATTATATTTACCAGCAGTAGTTGCATAGGTTTGATTACCGGTTAATAAAGTTCCAGTTGCTTTTAATGTGGTTGCAAACGTGTTTAAATTAGTAATATTTGTACTTGTACTAGCATAAGGTCCCGTTACAAATACCATGAAAGGATTGTTCATTGAACTTGAAAATAATGAGGCAGAAACAGTATTAGTAATTGCAGTCCAGGTATTGCTCGATGAATTATAAGAAAGCAATGAGCTTGATAAACCAGCATTTGTTACACTAGCATCAGTGGAGGCATTGGACCAAATTTCAACTCCTGTATTTGCAATTGTTGTTCCATTATTTTGCCAATTATAATAAACACTAGAATTTGTACTCCCAACTAAAGGCGCCGTTAATGCTCTCCAGGCTCGTTTTGCAGGAATGTAGCGTTCTACGGTAACATTACCTGTTATGGTTCCTGCAGAATTTCCTACACTTGCTGTTCCCAAAGCATCTGATTTTAAAGTTAAGAAACCTCCTGTAGCTAATGATGCTCCAGATCCTACAGTTACAGTTCCAGAAGAACTTCCTGCAGTAATATTTAAAGCATTTCCTAGAGTCGCAGATCCTGAACTTAAAGTTAGATTTTTAAGTACATTGGTAGTTCCTTGTGTTGTTTGATCAAAATATAGTGTTCCTGTAGTTCCAGTTGTTGTTAAATTTGATGATGCGGATCCGACTAATGAATTGGCTGCACTTCCTGAATAACCACTGTTTAATGTTAAAGTATAAGCTCCTAAGGCAAATTTACCTGATGTATGACTTAAAGTTCCAGCAACAGCTATACTTTGTGATAAAGCAACACCAGCACTTCTATTGATGGTTAAATTATTTACTGTGTTTGCAGTAGGTGTAGTGGTAAAGGTTCCAGTAGCTGCTCCATTAAATTCATAATTAGCAGCACTACTAAACGATTTACTTGTAGTTGTTATTGAACCAGCAACACCAGTTGAACTTGCGGTTTTTAAAGTAGCGCCAGCAGATAATGTAAATGTACCAGCACCAGAAACCGCCAAACTGCTGCAATCTATGATTCCGCTTGTTCCACCACCAACAGTTAATGTTCTGCTAGTTGCAACAGGTAAATCGTTATTTAAAGTAAGTGACGCCCCATCTGCAATAGTCCAATTGATATTTGTATTGGTTAAGGTTCCTGCACTTTGAGTAAATGTTTTTCCTGAACCTGTAAAATTAATTGTTGAAGGAGTTGAACTAGTAGATTTAATTATACCACCAGTCTGATTAAAATTACCTCCAATATTTAATGTCCCAGCACCACCAGAGGCACTATTAGACATATCAAGTGTACCCGCGCTAACTATTACATCCCCTGCAATTGTTACACTTGCGGTTCCTCCACTTCCTGAAGAAAGATAAAAAAGAGCTGAAGTTCCATTTAAAACCAGATTCCCTCCAACATTCAAACTGGTTGAAGTCGTTGAAGTTAATGCATATCTAATTAAGCCTGTTCCTGTTGAAGTAATTGTTAGGTTTCCTTGAACCTGAGTTAAGGTACTAGATAAACCAACACTCGTTGCATTAGTTGAAGTATTTATTGTTAAATTACCATATCCAGGAGCTGATGGCGCTGTGAATGTGGGTGTGTTATTTATTATAAAATTACTTGATGCACCAAATACTTCTGTTCCTAAAAAAATTGTAGATGTTAATGAGCCATTATTATTATGTATATAAGTTCCTCCATTATCAATTTGAAAAGTAGTTGCAGCTGCTAGGGTTATTGCATGATTAGCAGTAAGTGTTCCTCCACTTTCTATTTGGAGTCTTGAATTTGTTCCACTTATTGCCCAAGTTGAAGTTGTGTTCATCACATCTCCACTTTCTATTACAAATGATTCACCACTTGTAAAATTGGTTGGATTACTACCTGTTCCATTTCTTGAAGAATTCCAGCTAGCTAATAATGCTGGATCTCCGCTTCCATTTGTATAATAAGTTAAGGCAGCAGTTGTTTGACTAGTATTATTACTAGTTGTTAAATAGTTTACTGATGCACCATTTCCATTGTATTCAAAAACTTTAACTGAATAGGTAATACTAGCTGTTAATCCTGTTATGTCAACCGTATTATTGGCACCTATATAAACCACATATTCGCTTGTTCCAAAATTTGAACCTGAACCAAAAATTGTATTTGCAGTATACGTTTGACCATCTGATGGTGTGCCTGGTGCACCCGATGCTTTTACCACAACCATTCTATTTGTTCCATTACCATTGGTCCAATTAATGGTCATGCTATTCATACCTACATTTGCAAATGTAATATTAGAAGCTTGAGTTGTTGGTTGAACAGCTAAAGTTGTAAATGTACCAACAGTTGTATAACTAGTTCCAGTACTATTGGTAGCGTATGCTTTATAACTAATAGAAACGCCTGATGTTAATCCTGTTGTTGCAACTGTATATATTCCTGTTGTTCCTGTGCCTGCCACTTTAGTAACATTTGAACCACCAATAATTGGGTCTGCATTCAGTGAAGTTTCTGACCAAACTATTCCACGTTCTGATATAGTAGGGTCTCCACCATCACTCGTTACATTTCCACCTAAGGTAGCAGTTGTCGTGGTTACACTTGCCGATGTTGGTGTAGAAATAATTGGTGCGGTGGGCGTACTGGTAGTTCCTGTAGCTGAAGGTATTGTAGCTGCATTATAATAGTTATAAGTACCTGTATTAACGGTATTCCAGTTAAATGGAATTAAAGTAAAACTATATGAACTAGCATATGCCAAACCACTTATTGTTGTTGATGTAGTTGCTGTATTAGTAATAATAGCCGCAATAGTACCATCTCCTATGGTATTACCAATGGAATAACTTGTTGCATTAGTTGGTGTTCCTGTTGGAGCCGAACTCCCCGATTTTTGTAAAATAATATAACCCGTTGCATTGGTAATTGTACTTGCGGCAGAAAACGAAAGTGTTAATGAAATAGTAGAGGCTGCAACTGCCGTAAAAGATGCTGCATGTGCCGAAAGATCTGAACTCAATGTAATTGAGTTTCCTGGATTTCCAGTAGCAGTAGCTGTGTAATAATTTATAGTAGCCGCTGTTGGAGTAACATCACTATTATAATCAAAAACTTGAACGTAATATGCGGTGGCATCTGCTAAATTAGTAACGGTAACTGTACTACCTGTTCCATCATAAATACAATAATAGCCTGATGTGCCTAACTGTGTTCCTTTATTATTCCAATCGCTACTTGCAGTATATGCATTGGCATCAATTGGGTTGGTAATACTTCCAGCTGCTGCTTTCATAAATACTGCTCTTCTTCCTCCATTACCATTAGTCCAAGAAACATTCAAAGAAGAGGCTGTTTGACTACTAAATACTAGTGAAGTAGCTTGGGTATTTGGCTCTGTTGCTAAAGTATAAAAAGTAGTTGGAGTGGTATAACTCGTCCCTTGACTATTAGTTGCATATGCACTGTAACTTATTTGAGTAGCACTAGGTAATGATGTAGCTGCAGTTGTAAATACTCCGGTAGTTCCTGTTCCTGTTACATTGGTAACGTTTGAACCTGAAAGCTGTGGAGCATTATTTAAACTTGTTTCGGCCCAAACTACACCCCTTGCTGTTATTGTTGCACCGCCATCGCTTGTAACATTTCCTCCTAATGTAGCAGTTGTATTTAGAATTGCAGTAGCTGTTGGTGTTGAAATTGTTGGAACAACAGAAGAAGAAGTAGTTCCATTTGCACTTGTTCCAAATGAGGTCGCTGTATTATCTCCATTGCGGGCTATAACTTGAAAAGTATATAAAGTACCCCCACTTAAACCAGTAACTGTTTTAGTTCCCCATACTGAAGCTGTTTGCCAAACCGCACTTACTCCCAAACTTCCGTTTGCTTGAACATAATTACCTCCAGTTTCTTGAATTGCAAATTGAGTGTTACTAGGATTTGAATTGACATCAATTAAAACATCTAATGAAGTATTGGTTGGGTTAGTAACAGTTGGCGTGCCTGGTAAATTTGCCAATGTATAAAAAGTTAGATTAGAACCATTGGAAGTACCTAAACTATTGGTAGCATTTACCCTAAAATTATATTGTGTATTTACACTTAGTGAACTTATGGTGGAAGTAACAGAAGTAGCTCCCGTTCCGGATGCAATATTTGACGGACTCGTAGTACCTGTGGAACCATATGATGTGCTAGTTCCATAATCAAATCCTGGTGAGGTGGTACTGCCGTTATCATTCACTGTTCCATTTAATACCGCGCCTGTGGTAGTTATTGAATTTGCTGCTAAACTTGTTACACTAGGTGTTCCTGGCTGTCCTAAATAGAAATCGCCAAAACTAGTAACACCCGTTAATTGAGAACTTGTGCTGGTTAATGTTCCAACTGTTGGATTGGTCCAAGCACTTGAAGTAAGCTTTGCTCCAACAAAAGAACTTGTTGTTGCACTTCCTTGAATATCGCCAGCAACAAAAGTAAAGGTTGGATCAAAACTGCTTAGGGTAATTCCGCTGTTGGTTAATGTCCAATAACGATTTAAATATTTTGTTGGATGAATACCAGAAGCAGATGCAGGTGCAGCACCTGGAATGGTTGTACTTGCAGTTAAATCTCCGGCTCCTGTTACACTTGTTAATGCCAAAGTAATAGGTGTATAATTGCTATCATCTCCTATTTCAAATGTTCTGGAAGTAGTACTTACAGCCACATTTTTTTGCAAATTCCCAACTACATATCCGCTAGTTCTAGAAACTGTCCCAGCTGATGTAAGTATTACTTTATTTGCACCTGTCGTTATTTTACCTGAAGTAAAGGTAAGTGTACCGCCAATAGTTAAATCTGATGAAAGGGTAATACCACCGGCTCCATTCAAAGTTATATTTTTACATGTTCCGGTAAATGTACTAGCAGGAATCGTTAATGCACTGGTATTGGTAAATGCTACTGTGGCGCTGGCATTGCTTGCGTCTATATTTCCTGTATATGTTGTACCATCTCTGTTTATGGTTGAGCCGCTTAATGTAAGCGTATTTGCCCCAACTGTTAAAGTGCCGCTGGTAAGAGAAAGACTATTAGTAATTGTTGTGCTTTTGTTAAGAGTTACGTTGGCATTAATTATTACATTAGCTGGTGCCCCTAAAGTTGCTGAATGGAAAGGTGTAGTCGTTGCCCCATTAAAGGTATAACTAGCACCAGCGGTAAAAACATTTGTACCTGGCGTGGTAATAGCAGTA
>CALPLL020000072.1 GCA_943324395.2 Rhizobium sp. Q54 | reverse complement strand
ATAGCGTGTAATGCCCCAGCTAAAACTGCTTCTTGCCCATTGTATAAATGTAGGAAACCTCTTACTTTTTGTTGAATGTAAAGCGCTGCTAATTTGTCTTCAAATTTTCTCCAAAGTAGCATGTCTTCGTACCACTTTAAATAAACTTCTTTTGTAACTTCTTTCATTTTAGTAGATTGTTTATTGTATCTGCATTTTAATATCTATTTGAAAAATAGAAATTCATACAAATTTCAAGTTGCAAAAATAATACATTACTTCTAAGAAGTAAAATATAATAGTATTTTTATTTAATAATTTACAACCAACACTGTTAATGATATTTATAATTCGTTTTTTTTATGAAATCGTTTAATTATGACTGTATTTTTTAATATTATATCATTAATTTGTAAAAATCTTACAATAATTTTTTGTCAAACATTAGCGGTAATAAATTCTTCAATGAATCAGATTTGTATATACTTCCGGATTCTCCCATAAAGTAAATTTCTATTGGTTGCTCTTGTTTTATTTCATACTCAGAAATCGATTGTCGGCAAGCTCCACAAGGCGGAATAGGGGTAAGAGTTGGATTGTGATCAGCAGTTGCGGTGATTGCCATTTTAATTATTTTAGCTTCAGGATAAAGTGCACCTGCTGAAAAAATGGCTACTCTTTCAGCACAAAGTCCTGATGGATATGCGGCATTTTCTTGATTGGATCCTAAAACAATTTTATCATTATCTAATAAAATTGCTACACCCACTCGAAAATGGGAATAAGGAGCATATGCCTTTTTTCTAATTTCAACGGCTTGTTCCATCAATGAAAAAACAGCGGTTGGCAATTCAGAAACGGAATCAAAAATGGTAAAAGTAGATGTTATGCTAATTTCTTTCATAGTATTTGAGGAAAAAAAATCCAAATTTCAATTGAAATTTGGATTGTTATTTTTTAATATAATTAATTAATAATCTTCGTACTTTTCACCAAAATTAAATGTCAAGGAGAATCGCAAGGTGTTTTCTAATGGGTTTTGAACCTTAGAGGTTGACATTAAATAGGAAACATCAATTTTAACTACATTGTATTTAAATCCTGCACCCAAAGTATAATATTGTCGAGCTCCTTTAACGGGACTTTCATGAAAATAACCCAATCGCATTGCAAATGAATCTTGGTACAAATATTCTGCAGCAGCTGAATAAGTGATCTCCTTTAATTCCTCGCTAAATCCTCCAGGAGCATCATTGAAAGATTTAAAAATTCCTGAAACCCAACCAATTTTTTTATAATCTGCGTTGGCATCTTTAATATCTTGAGAATTAGTTGAGCCATCCTGATTGTAATCGTATAGATTTGTGCTGTCAACTTGTGGAGTTGGAACTAATAATTTACTAAATTCAAGACTCGTTGTAATTTTGTTGTAATCATCAAAAATAAAATCAAAGCCACCTCCTAATTTCAACTGCGCAGGTAAAAAATTCGCATTGATATCAGAAACATTCGCGTCATAATTTATTTTTGGACCAAGATTTTGAAAGTTAAAACCAATTCTATATCGCCCATCAAATTCTGAAAACGCTGTTTGTTCCGACTGAAAAAATCCTGCAACATCAAAAGCAAAACTAGTAGCAGCTGTTCTATCATTATTAGAATCTATTTTTAGACTTGAACTAATAAATCTTCCTGCAACTGACATCGAAAATTTATCACTTAATTTAAGTGCGTAGGAACCGTCTATTGAAAATTCATTTGGTTTTACAACATTTGCTGGATCATAAGCATTTTCTCTTAATTCAATTTCTCCCAAACTAAAATAGCGAAGACTTAGTGCAAATGCACTTCTTTCATTGTATCGGTTAAAATAATTAATTTGACCAAGGGAAATGTCATTTACTAATGCCGTTAAATAGGGAGTATAACTTGTTGTAAAACCTTGTTTTTCTGTTGAAAAGGCATATTTTGCTGGATTCCATTGTTGGGAAAAGGCATCAGCAGATGTAGCAACTCCCTGGTCGCCTAGACCTGCAGCTCGAGCATCGGCAGCAATTAATAAAAAAGGAACTCCCGTGGTTATTACTCTTTCTTGTGCTTTTATATTGGAAATTGCAATAAAGCAAAATAATATTATGGCTATTTTTTTCATTCTATTCAAAATTATATTAGACAAATATAGTACATTATTAAAGTATTACCAATTTTTCAAACTTTTCCGTTTTTTGATTGGTTAAAGAAGATTTTACAGTCAATTTATAAACATAAACTCCTTTCCCAATTTTATCCCCAAAATCATCTTTTCCATCCCATGTAATATCCCTTGAAAGAAAGCCAACAGTATAAACTACTTGATTTTTAGACCAAACAATTTTTCCAGTAATGGTCATCACTTGAACCTGAACATCTAGAGGCTCATATGGATGATTATGGGTAAACCAAAATTGGGTATAATTTACAAATGGGTTTGGATAATTTAGAACATTAGTAAGCGTCATTGTATCGTCACTTACCACAACAAATTGAATTTCAGCACTTATTGGGTTATTGTAAACGTCCCAAGCTTTAAATGTAATTGTATGTATTCCTGGTGCTAAATTCCTAAAAGGATACCTTAATTTCCCTTTTTTATAATTATCCAATTCCGTTTCATAATAATCATTTATTATATATGGAGCGCTTTCATTTCCGTCCAAAATGGCAACAACATCATGTCCAATTCCGCTTGCTGTATTAATGCCATTTTCATCTTCAAGATAAGCAAGAAAAAATGGCGATGCGTTCGTAATTCCACCATTTACAAATGTTTGGTCGTTCATGAATAATTTTACTGATGGAGGAGTGGTGTCGGCTGCTGCCAATGTATTTATACCTCCAATTTTAATGGTTGTATCTAAACCTGTATTATCAATAAATTCTGAATTTTTTTTCGAATAAAAACTAATTCGCCCATTTCCAACAGGAATTTTAATGTCTCTGGGAACCACAAATCCAAACTCAAACTGACCATTTACTACAGATGCATTTCCTCTGAAAATTGTCTCGCCCAAAGTATTAAAATTAATTGTCGGACTATTTCCATCATTGTTGAATGTTGCTTTTATTATATTTTTATCAAATATGTTAATTGCTAGTTCGCCATTATAAGTGGGCATTGGCAGGTTGTTTTCATCAGTAATTTCACCAGATAATTTTACGTATGCTAAAGATTTTAAATCAGGAATTGTTCCTGTTACGGGAAGGTCATTAACTTTGGTTAAACGAATTTTAGGTTTAGGTATAGCCAACATCAATGCTGGATCTCCAATATAAAAAACAACATTTGATGACGAGCTTGGATTGCTATTTTTTGCTAATCGTAGTGCTTCGGCAATAGATGTATATTGGTTGGAACCAAAAGAAAATAAATATTCTGATAATTTGTCATTAAAAAATTCTGCTGATCCTTGACCGATAGATCTCGTAGTGGTTACCATTGAAATTGCACCACCTCTAGGATTCCAATAGGTGTATTCGCCAGCTGTAGGTCGATAGGGGTTGTCAAATCTTGAAAAATCGCAAGTAATGGTAATGAATAAAGGGTATTTGTATTGATTATTTAGAGTTTGACCATCGGATTTTTCCCATATTCGTTCTCCTGCTAAACCGTCTTCACCACCATGACCTAAATAATTAAAAACCAACGCTCCTTTTTCAAAGGCATTAAAAATATCTTCACGTGCTTTTGGGTAGCGATCTCCTCCTGATGAAGCTTCTTGAATGTAAGAATCCATCAAGACTTTTTTATAATTAATGAATGGTTTTTCACTCACAATTCTGTCGGCCAATTGATTTTGCCTGAATTGCAATGTTGCATCTGAAGCCCTATCTGAGTCATCGGAAATAGCAACATAATTATTTCTCCAATTACCATAAGATTTCAAATCATTGTATTCAAAAACCTTATTGATCATCTCTTCTGCTTGAGCATTAGAGCTTACTAACATTCTTCCAACGGCAATATCAATTCCCCCAAAATAATAGGCTACATTTCCTTCAGATGGATCCATATAACCAAAAAAATCATCCGAAACGTAGGATGCTTCACCACCGGTTGTGCTGTTTAAAGCATGGTATATTGGGACTATGTTAGTATTGTTAGGAATTCGATTTTTATAGTCAAAGGAAGCATCACCAAATAAATTAATATATTTTATTCTTTTTGAAGGATCAGAAGCGTTAAAATAAACATATTTAATAAAGTTTCTTATTGCCGCAATATCTTGTTTTCCTGAAGAAAATTCCACATAAATTGATTCTAAAGTGACTGTTTTTACGTTTAAATGGGAATAATTGGTATGAAAAGCAGCCAGTTTATCTGCTTGAGGTTTCAAAAATGCGGGAGTAATTATCAAATAATCAAGATCCTGAAATACCCCTTGATTATTTTTGAAAATAGTACCTTTTAAATTTTGATTGGCAACTCTTGTTGAATTTTCTTTCAATGGACTATATAAATCGGCATAATCAATAGCGATATAATTTCTAGTGTCTCCAAGTGCAGCTTTAAAAGAGAAATCACTTTGACTTGGGTTATCAATATTAGTGACGTTATAGATATCTGTAATATCCCAAACATTAGAAATTCCTGAAGCCGAATTAAATTGATACGAAGCTATGCCAGAAAGGGAATTGGTGCCGTTATATTGAAAACGGAATTGCTTACTATAACCGGTTAAATTTCGTTTAGATTTTAAAATGATGTTATCTAAATAAGCATTTGAAGAAGGCACTCCGTTATTGTTGTATGTCAATTTTATATTAATAGTGTTTGAGGCTGCAATGGTTGTATTTAAAGGTAATGAGGCCACATTTAGTTCTGTGCCAGATCCCGCTGTTATTGGAGACAAATTAATATTTCCAACAAATTGTCCATTAGATTCTACTTTAAAAGTAGTTGCATTGTAGGCGTTTGATCCTACAGTTACGCTTAAATTGGCTTGTGAAGAAGTTACTGCGTTTGGGACTTCAAAAGTAAATTCTTGAACTTCATCTATATTAAATGCTTCCCCAAACCATTGCCTTCCTGCCCTAACAATGTTTATTAAATCGACTTCATGGAATTGATAATCATCAAAAGTAGTTATGTTTAAGGTCGCGGGTTGTGTAGGTTGAGCAAAATTTTGAATACGTTTTCCTAAATCTCCAGCTACAGTTACATAATAGTAGGATTTGTTTGCAAATAAGTTACTATTTGTTTTACTTTCTTCATTCCAATTATCAACACCTTCTGCATAAAAAAGGATATAATCATTATCGTTAAATACGCCATCATTTTCTCCTATAAATTGAATGGCATTTTCAGCGACATCTTCAGGATAGTAGGTGCTGTTTAATAAGGGTAGCATTCGACCACCATTGCCATATATTTTAATTTTTCTTGGATCAACATTTACATTTAAACCTAGCTCACTTAAAAAACTTTTTGAAATTTTATAAACCCCAGATTTTTCTACATAAAAACGGAACCATTCTCCAGATGCTAAAACAGAATTTGAAACTTGAAGGGTATTTAAACTTTCTTGAGAATTTCTAAAGTTGCGATTGTTTGAAAAATAGTATGAAAACGAAACAACTTTTTTATAAGCATCACCAACTTTTATGATAGGAGACAAACTTATAAAAGCAAATATTTTATCTCTTGAAATGGTTGATTTTAAAGAAGCATTTATGGAATTTGGAATGTTTTTAATATTTAAATCTCCCAGATCAGAAAGGTAAATATCATTATAAATAACATTTGTAATTTCAAGTGAATTTTCATCAAATGATTCCGATTGAGGTAAGTTGATATTGTAGTAAATCGATTTTTTTGCACTATCAAATACGAAGTTCTCCGATATTATTTGAGGAATATTAAATTTATAGGAAGCAAATGAAAGTTCAGATTTTTCGGACCAAACTAATGAAACATCGCCTTTTTGTTGAGAAAAAGTTGCGATTGAAATTAATACGAAAAATAAAAATTTAACTTTCATAGGTAATTAATAACGCTAAATTACATTAAATAGTATGTATTTAAAATTAAAATTTGGTTCAATATATATAATATTTGTTTTATTTTTGCGTTTTGAGTTTGTAATCAAATTTTTTTGATCAAATTTTGAAATAAATTAAAACAAAAATGTTGCGGTTTAATAGTAAATTATTATATTCGCCACGAAATAATTACCCTCATAATAAAGATATGAAAGCAAATAAAAACGTAGTTATAAATCTTTTTTTAGCATTAGTTCTACTTTTAGGATTTTCTAGTTGTAGCAAACAATCTAGTTCTAAAAGTGGATCTTCAGCAACTGGCTGGAGAGTAAATGATAAAAAAGGAGGTTTTCAATACAACAGTAAATTTAAAAAGCAAGCAACTGCTCCTGGACTTGTAATGGTTGAAGGTGGAACTTTTACCATGGGTAAAGTTCAAGATGATGTAATGAAAGATTGGAATAATGCTGCAAATCAACAGCACGTAGCTTCTTTTTACATGGATGAAACAGAAGTAACCAACTTAATGTATATGGAATACTTAGATTGGACTAAAAGAGTTTTTTCTCCAGATGATGAAAAATATGAAAAAATATATTTGGGTATTTTACCAGACACATTAGTTTGGAGAAATAGATTAGGATATAATGAAACTTATACCAATAATTATTTAAGACATCCAGCTTATGCTTCTTATCCTGTTGTGGGAGTTAATTGGATTCAAGCAGCTGAATTTAGTAAATGGAGAACAGAAAGAGTAAACGAAGATGCGCTTGAAAAAGAAGGTTACCTTAAAAAAGATGCTAAAATTTTAGATGTAACTGCTGAAAAAACTTTTAATACTGAGGCTTATTTAAATGCCCCAAGCAAAGCTTTTGGTGGAGACGAAAAAATTGTTTTAAAGGGTCCTAAAAACTCTAAATCTAAACCAGTTAAAGTTGCAGGTTCAAAAGGACAAGCGGCTACAACCAAAAATGCTATTAATGTTTATGCTCAAAGAACTTCAGGAATATTATTACCGGAGTATAGACTTCCTACCGAAGCAGAATGGGAATACGCAGCTGCTGCAGATGTTGGTCAACGATTTTACAATTCCGTTAAAGGACAAAAGAAATACCCTTGGTCTGGAAGTTATACTAGATCAGGAAAAAGACAGACAAAAGGCGATCAGTTAGCGAATTTCAAACAAGGGAAAGGAGATTACGGAGGAATTGCGGGATGGTCTGATGATGGTGCGGATATTACCAATAGAGTGAAATCGTACCCTCCAAATGATTTTGGTTTATATGATATGGCTGGTAACGTAGCAGAATGGGTTGCCGATGTTTACAGACCAATGGTTGATGATGAAGCGAGTGATTTCAATTACTTTAGAGGTAATGAATACGATAAAAACAAAGTAGTTAAAGGTAAAGTTGAAATTGTCACTGACCCTAAAGACATTAAATATGAAACTTTATCTAACGGTAAAGTAATTGCAAGAAGTCTTCCAGGTCAAATAGTTCAAGTTCCTGTTGATGAAAATGAAACCTATCTAAGACAAAACTTTGATAAAAGTTATGAAAAAAACTACAGAGATGGTGACAAGCAATCAACCAATGATTTTGCAAATACCAATGCTTCCAATTCAAATGATAGTAAAGGCATGTACAATTCGCCAATACACAATGTTTCTGTAAATTCATTGGGACTTACTTTGAAACAAAAGGATTCAACTAATACAAGAACTACCTTAGTAAATGATAATGTTAGAGTTTACAAAGGAGGGTCTTGGAGAGATAGAGCTTATTGGTTAGATCCTGCTCAAAGAAGATATTTTCCTCAAGATATGGCTACCGATTATATTGGATTTAGATGCGCTATGTCAAGAGTAGGAGCAAAATCAGACAAAAAGAAAAGAGCAAGAAATTAATTTCACTCTGAATAATACATTAAAAGCCCTTTTTAGGGCTTTTATTTTATAAAATTGTTTTTTTATGATAGATATTAAAAAAATTCACAGCTATTTTTTAAAATGTAAATCTGTTTCAATTGATACCCGAAAAATTGAACTAGGATCCTTATTTGTTGCAATTAAAGGAGATAATTTTGATGCTAATACCTTTGCAAAAGAAGCTTTAGAAAAAGGGGCGTCTATTGTTATAATTGACAATCCGAATTACTTTATTGATGAGCGAACAATTATTGTAAATAATAGTTTGGAGACATTACAAGAATTGGCTAAATTTCATAGAGAATACCTTAATATTCCAATTATTGCTTTAACAGGAAGTAACGGTAAAACCACTACTAAGGAATTAATTCAAGTGGTACTTTCAAAAAAATTCAAAACTAAAGCAACATTTGGGAATTTAAACAATCATATTGGAGTGCCTCTTACTTTGCTTTCATTCACCAAAGATACCGAAGTGGGTATAGTTGAAATGGGTGCTAACCATCAAAAAGAAATTGAATTTTTATGTGAAATAGCAAAACCTGATTACGGCTATATTACCAATTTCGGTAAAGCCCATTTAGAAGGTTTTGGAGGTGTTGAAGGAGTGATAAAAGGAAAATCGGAGATGTATAACTT
>CALPLL020000071.1 GCA_943324395.2 Rhizobium sp. Q54 | reverse complement strand
TTCTTCGTATTTCTCTTCTTTAATTAATCGAAGGAATTTTCGAGACCCAGTAACGTTTGTCCTTTCACCAACGTTTACAAAGTTGGTTTCTGGAGTAATTATTAGAGGTTCTAGACCTGATAACTTTAAGAAGTTATTTGTTTCTGACATATTCTTTTTTTTATCCTGCAAGGTTTATGAAACCTTGTAGGTTTAAACTTATTTATATTTATGACTACAAGGTTTTAAAAACCTTGCAATGCAATTTGAAGGTGTTAAACTTTCCTTGGTTTATAATTTTTTGCCACTTCAGCGATTAATCTAATGTGATCTGGATTTGTTCCACAACAACCACCAATAATATTAATTAAATTCTCGTCCAAATACTCTTTAATTTGTTCTTGCATTTCGGCTGGAGTTTCGTCATATTGTCCGAAAGCATTTGGCAATCCTGCATTGGGATGCGCCGAAATATTAAAAGAAGTATTGTGAGATAATTGTTTCAAATAGGGTTTTAATTGTTTGGCTCCTAGCGCACAATTAAAACCAACGCTCAACAATGGAATATGCGAAATCGAAATTAAAAAAGCTTCCACTGTTTGCCCTGAAAGTGTTCTTCCTGAAGCATCAGTAATTGTTCCTGAAACCATAATTGGAATATCAATATTGCGTTCTTCTTTTACTTCTTCGATTGCAAAAAGTGCCGCTTTCGCATTTAGAGTGTCAAAAATGGTTTCCACCAGAAGTAAATCTACACCGCCGTCAATTAGCGCTTTTACTTGTTGCTTATATGCAATTCTTAATTCATCGAAGGTTACGGCTCTAAAACCAGGATCGTTTACATCGGGAGACATGCTAGCGGTTCTGTTGGTTGGTCCTATTGAACCTGCAACGAAACGAGGTTGTTCTGGATTTTTAGCGGTGAATTCATCTGCGACTTGACGTGCTATTTTTGCAGATTCAAAATTGAGTTCGTAAACTAAATCTTCCAAATGGTAATCTGCCATTCCGATGGTTGTTCCAGAGAAAGTATTGGTTTCTACGATGTCGGCACCTGCTTCAAAATATTGCGCGTGAATGGAGGCAATCGCTTTGGGTTGTGTGAGTGATAACAAATCGTTATTGCCTTTTAGAGAATGTGGAAAATTTGCAAAACGCTCGCCTCGGAAATCTTCTTCGGAAAAATTATAACGTTGCAGCATGGTTCCCATTGCTCCGTCGAGAATAAGGATTCGTTTATTTATTTCTTGTAAAATTGAACTCATTTATTTTTTACTGACATTATTAGAAAGGCCTAAAAAATAAATTTATACCCCCGGTTGAAGTGGAAATCCTGCGGTTTTTTCCGCAGATTGCAACGAAAAACGGGAATACGAATTATTTAAATGCCGAAAATTCGGTTCAAAAAAAATAAAAAATGTTATGGAAAGGGAGAGAAATTCTCGGGTTATCTGTTCACGCATGGCGTGATAGAATGTAGCACCTTCTTTAGAATAAAGGGTTGCTAAGCTTTCAATGGGTCTAATCCCTCGGGCTTTCGTGATAACAATCAGTATAATTAAGAACGGTGCAAAGTAAGTGAATTGTGCTTTATTTTGCAAGTTTATTGGTTTATTAATTAAAAATAAAATTGCAAACTCCATAAAATCAAAAAAGCTATCCTTAGATTCTGAAATAAATCAGAATAAATGGAAAGCTTTTCATTGGTCTAACTACTAAACCGAGCTACGGGTTACAAAGCCGTAGCAAAACAACACAACAATCTTAATCCCGATCCCGAGGCTTCGGGACGGTACTTTTTTGGGCAAAAAAGTCACGCTTTTATACGTGACTTACCAAAATTTAAGCGGTCTGGACGGGACTCGAACCCGCGACCCCATGCGTGACAGGCATGTATTCTAACCAACTGAACTACCAAACCAGCGCTTACTGTTTCACTAAACTTAAATTTGTATTCGAGAATAGCTAACTTTGTTTGCGAGGGCAAATATACAACCTATTTCGACTCTAGCAAGTGTTTTTTTACAAAAATTTTTATTATTGCGATCGATTTTACCCAAAAGATTGTTTTTCAACTAGGTAGGTAGTGAGGATTTTCTCGAAATTAGCACCCACAGAAACAGGAACATACTTTATTTTATTCTGGGCACAAGTGATTGCAACCTTTTTGAAGTAATTTGAAACCTGATTTTCATAGGTTTCCTTGATATTATCTGCAAAAATATTAATTTCTTCGCCTGATTCCAGGTCGATGAATTTTCTTGGAGCTGCATCAAAATCAAAATTTAATTCGGTTTTTTCATCAATTACGTGAAACAAAACGATTTTGTGTTTGTTGTGTTTCAAATGTTGTAATGCAGTAAATAATGCTTCTTCATTGCCTGACTGAAACATATCGGTAAACAAAATAATCATGGATCGGCGGTGAATTTTCTCGGCAATTTGATGTAAAAAGGAAATGGTATCGGTGCTTTTTGGTGTTTTGCTGTTTTCTAGTAATGATTCTAATTTATTTAAAATCATTCGGTGGTGGCGATCACTTCCTTTTTCGGGTGCATAATATTCGTAATTATCAGAATAGACACTTAACCCAACTGCATCACGCTGTTTCTTTAATAAATTCATCAATACAGCAGAGGCTAAAACGGAAAATCCAATTTTATTTTCATAAAATAACTGACTGTCTTTTAACTTTGGGTAATGCATTGACGAGGAATTGTCAATGATTAAATGGCATCGCAAATTGGTTTCTTCTTCGTACCGTTTGGTATAAAGCCGGTCGGTTTTTGCAAATAGTTTCCAATCGATGTGCTTGGTACTTTCACCTGGATTGTAAACTTTATGTTCTGCAAACTCAGCTGAAAACCCATGAAACGGACTTTTATGCATTCCCGAAATAAACCCTTCAACCACTTGATTGGCTAATAATTCAAGGTGCTGAAAGCTAGAAATTTTCTCTATTTGCGATTCAATTTTCATCCTTCAAATGTATTAAAAGATTAAACGATTTAAAAATTAAAAGATTGAAAATATAGGAACTGAAATGAATTTAGTATAAAAAAAAAGGTTTGACTTTCGCCAAACCTAGATTGCTTTATGCCTTGCAATGATAATTATTATTTACAATAAAGTAGTTAAGCTGTCAGCGTAAGTTTGCTTTGGCGCAACACCCACTTGTCTTGCAACCACTTCCCCGTTTTTAAAAACCAAAACGGTAGGAATGTTTCGTACTCCATATTTTGCTGCAAATTCTTGGTTTGCATCTACATCTACTTTTCCAACAACTGCTTTCCCTGCAAATTCTTCACTTATTTCGTCGATGATTGGTCCAACCATTCTACAAGGCCCACACCATGCTGCCCAAAAATCAACCATTACTGGTTTGTCTGATTTCAAAACTACTTCGTCAAAAGTAGCGTCTGTTATTGCTAATGCCATATTTTCTATGTGTTTATTTATTTTCTAATGCAAATTTAATAATTAAATACCATTTGAACACTATTGTAAAATTACTTTTGATTATGAATGTATTGGTATAATTTATTTGAAGCTTTTTCCTGCTGTACGCTATATCCACGCAAAAAAGCGTGGGATGCCGCTCCCATCAGGGCTAGGGTTTTGTGGAATTAATTCAATTTAAAGTTCACTTGCATTTTTTCTAATTCCGAAAGCAACTCATTTGAAATATTAATTTTCAATTTTCGGCTTGGCATTTCTAATTTGGTAATAACTTTTATTTCTTCAATTTCAGTTACTAATTCAACTTGTGGATTTTCATCATCATAAACTACATCACTTTCTAAATCTTCATCTGTTGCAACAATTTGAGGTGCTATTTCAATTTGCTTTTTAATTTTCTCCAATTCCATTACTTCAAAAACCACTGTTTTGTCGCCTTTATTTTGTTGGAAAACAGTACTCAATTGATGAATAAATTCCGATTGCAGATCGTTTATATTAATATGAATTACGAGTTTTTTAGCAAACAATCCCAATATATCTTGAAGAATTTTAAACTCAACAAATTGTATTCTTGGCTCGCCTTTTTTACCCGTTTCTTTATCTGGCCAACCTTCTTTTACCATTAACTTGATAAAAGTAAAACTGTTTGGAGTTAGATAATGTCGGTATTTCATGTACTCTTCGCCAAAGATTCTAAATTCATGACTTTCATCATATCCTTCTAAAACAAAGGAACCCCACCCTTTTCCAGATTTATTTACTAAATGTTTTACATTAGAAATAATTCCCCCAAAAGATAAATTTTTATTCAAGTGGTTATTCAAATCTTTCAATGATTCCAACTTTGAATTGCAATAGTATTTCATTTCATATTTAAAATCGTCCAAAGGATGCCCTGAGAGATAAATTCCCACAACCTCTTTTTCTTTGGCCAATTTTTCCATGGTAGACCAATCTTCACAAGGAGGAACAACGGGTTCAGCAATTTGAACTTCACTTGCCTCACCGAATAAACTCACTTGCGAAGAATTTTCATTTTCTTGGAATTTCAAACCGTAACGAATTGCTTTTTCATAAAAAGTAATATTGTCACCATCATCATGAAAATACTGCGCTCTTGAAACCCCTTTAAAGGAATCAAAACCACCGGCTAAAATCAAGTTTTCTAGGGCTTTTTTATTGGCTGCTCTCAAGTCAATTCTCTTGGTTAAATCAAATATAGATTTGTATTTACTTTCTTTTCTATTTTCTACAATAGTCTGAACGGCCCCCATTCCAACGCCTTTTACAGCACCAATTCCAAAACGTACCGCGTAATTTTCATTTACTGTGAATTTATAAAAAGACTCGTTTACATCTGGACCTAAAACCTGCAATCCCATGCGCTTACATTCTTCCATAAAAAAGGAAACTTGCTTAATATCGCTCATGTTATTCGATAAAACTGCCGCCATATATTCGGCTGGATAATTCGCTTTTAAATAGGCCGTTTGATAAGCAATCCAAGCATAACAGGTAGAGTGTGATTTATTAAATGCATACTCTGCAAATGATTCCCAGTCCTTCCAAATTTTTTCCAATTTTTCTTCGTCATGACCTTTTGCAGCAGCTTGGCTTATGAATTTTGGCTTCATTTTATCCAACACTTCTTTTTGTTTTTTTCCCATTGCTTTTCGCAAAACATCGGCATCCCCTTTAGAAAAGTCGGCTAATTTTTGTGATAAAAGCATTACTTGCTCCTGATAAACGGTAATTCCGTAGGTGTCTTTAAGCAATTCTTCACAGGCATCAAGATCGTACTCTATGGTTTCTTCTCCGTTTTTTCGTCTGACAAAACTTGGAATATAAGCAATCGGTCCTGGCCGGTAAAGTGCATTCATAGCAATTAAATCTCCGAAAACAGTGGGTTTTAATTCCTTTAAATACTTTTGCATACCAGGTGATTCATATTGGAATATTCCAATGGTTTCGCCACGTTGAAAAAGCTCAAAAGTTTTTACATCATCGATAGGAAAAGTATCGGGATCGAGAACAATTCCAGATCGGTATTTTACTAATTTAACGGTGTCTTTAATTAAGGTTAGGGTTTTTAATCCCAAGAAGTCCATTTTTAATAAACCGGCACTTTCTACAACCGAGTTGTCAAATTGAGTGACATATAAATCGGAATCTTTTGCAGTAGCGATAGGAACAAAATTAGTAATATCACTTGGCGTAATAATAACTCCGCAGGCATGAATTCCGGTGTTTCTTAAATTTCCTTCTAATATTTGCGCCTGCTGAATGGTTTCGCCAGACAAATCGTTTTCTTTAGATATAGAAATTAAATCTTTAATTTTTTCAAAATCTTCTGGTCGAAGGATCTTTTTAATTTCAGGTTCGGCTTCTTTTAAGAAACGAGCTAAACTCCATTTTGATGGAATTAAATTCGGAATTAATTTTGCTATTTTATCGGCTTCAAAAAGTGGTAAATCCAACACGCGAGCGGTATCTCGAATTGCTGATTTTGCGGCCATTGTTCCATAGGTAATAATTTGAGCTACTTGCTTAGAGCCGTATTTTTTTATCACATAATCCATTACTTTGCTTCGCCCTTCATCATCAAAATCGATATCAATATCGGGTAGTGACACACGATCCGGGTTTAGGAAACGCTCAAAAAGAAGATTGTATAATAAAGGGTCAATATTGGTAATTCCTAAGCAATACGCTACAACAGAACCAGCAGCAGATCCTCTTCCTGGTCCAACAGACACGTCCATTTTTCTTGCTTCGGCGATGAAATCTTGAACAATCAAGAAATACCCTGGATATCCTGAATTTTGAATGGTAAGCAACTCAAAATCGATGCGTTCCTGAATTTCCGGAGTTATTTCAGTATATCTTTTTTTTGCACCTAAATAAGTTAGGTGTTTTAAGAAGGAATTCTCCCCTCTTTTTCCTCCGTCATTATCATCCTCAGCAACTAAAAATTCTTGTGGAATTTCAAATTTTGGTAATAGGACTTCACGAGCTAAATCATAGATTTCGATTTTAGATACAACTTCAGAAAGGTTAGAAATTGCCTCAGGTAAGTCCGTGAATAGCATTTTCATATCCTCGCCAGATTTAAAATAATATTCCTGATTAGGCATTCCGTATCGATAACCACGACCTCTTCCTATTGGTGTAGATTGTTTTTCACCATCTCGAACACAAAGCAAAATATCATGAGCATTGGCATCTTCTTTGTTTATATAGAACGTATTATTTGTGGCAACAATTTTAATATCATTCTTTTTGGCCAACGAAATCAAACTTGCGTTAACGCGGTTTTCATCCTCTTGATTGTGACGCATTACTTCAATGTACAAATCAGAACCAAATTGTTGCTTCCACCAAATTAACGCTTCTTCAGCTTGGTTTTCACCGATATTTAAAATTTTACTTGGGATTTCTCCGTATAAATTTCCAGTTAATACGATTAAATCTTCTTTGTATTTTTCAATTAGATTCCTGTCAATTCTAGGAACGTAATAGAAACCATCGGTATTTGCAATTGAGGTTAATTTGGTTAAATTTTGATATCCATTTTTGTTTTTTGCAAGGAATACAATTTGGTAACCATTGTCTTTTCTAGTTTTATCAAGGTGATCTTCACAAACATAAAATTCACAGCCCACAATAGGCTTGATTATCACTTCACTTGGCGAATCTCCATTGGCCACAGCCTCATCATTTTTAACCTGAGCTGCTTTATTATGATATAAAATATCTCTAACAAAATGGAATGCTCCCATTAAATTAGCATGATCGGTTATAGCTACGGCTGGCATTTTATTATCCGATGCCGCTTTAACCAATTTGGCCACACTAATAGTTGATTGTAAAACCGAAAACTGAGTATGATTATGCAAATGCACGAAATCAGCATCTATTAAAACCTGTTTGTTTTCAGCAATTTCTTCCTTAGAAACCAAATTCGCTTGTCGCTCTCCAAATTGCTGTTTTATTTTTTGGGAAGCCTCTTTTAAGTTAATATGTTTTAAACCGATAAGCTGAATTGTGTTTGGATTTTGCGTTTTGAATTTATCAAAATAATCTCCATCAACTTGAAGTTCTTTTTCAGTGAAAATTTCTGTTCGAATCAGTTCAAAAAAACAGCGTGTGGTTGCTTCTACATCGGCAGTTGCATTGTGCGCTTCTGCAAATGGCGTATTGAATAAATAACTGTGAAGTTCTGTTAGTGTTGGTAATTTAAATTTGCCTCCACGGCCACCTGGTAATTGTAATAATGAGGCGGTAACTTCTGTGCAGGTATCTAAAACAGGCATTGAACTCATCGGGCTTTCAATTCCAAAACGATGGAATTCGCAACCCATAATATTAATGTCAAATTTTAAATTTTGACCAACGATGAATTTGGATTTGCTTAAAGCGATATTGAATTTTTCGAGAACCTCAGCCATTAATAAACCATCGGCTTCAGCTAATTCGGTAGAAATTCCGTGTACACTTTCTGCATCATACGGAATATTAAATCCTTCTGGTTTGATCAAATAATCTTGATGTTCGATAAGTTTACCCATGTCATCGTGCAACTGCCAGGCAATTTGAACACAACGCGGCCAATTTCCTGTATCGGTAATTGGGGCGTCCCAACGCTTTGGCAATCCAGTTGTTTCGGTATCGAATATTAGGTACATAGGTAAAAAAAGGTCAAATAAAGCAATACTAAATCAGTAAATTATTGTCTGAAGTGGCATTTTATTATTTGAAATTGGAAATTATTTGAACTTCAAATTTAAGTTTTTTTGAAGTACAAATTTTGATAAGTTATCAACAAAAGGGATTTTTAAATGTACTAGAAAATATTAGTATTTGTAAAAAAAATGCCCCGCAAATTGCGAGGCATTAATCAGCATTTGATGCTTATATTATTTCATTTTTTCAACTTTTGCTTTTACTTCTTCAAGAGACCCTTCAAAAACTTGAATGTTTTTGTTTCCGTTATCAGTTGTAATTACAGTTGCTTTTGCTTTTCCATTTTCATCACTAATTTGAACGTTTACTGTTTTCATTTCTGATTTTTTAGAACAGCACTCCATTTCTACTTTTGGAGCAACGAATTTCCCGTCTTTATCGTAGTGTGACAAACACATTTCTTTTTCTTCAGGAGAACATTTAAGGCTATCGCACATTGCAGCACATTCGTCTTTAGTCATAGTTGCACATTTGCTCATGTCGCATTTCCCCATCATTTTTCCTTCAGCAGATTCTATTTTAATAATTACTGCTTTAGAAGAATCATTAGTAGAACCATTTCCTAAAATAGGAGCGATTACTAAACCAATTAAGCAAGTTAATTTAATTAAAATATTCATTGAAGGTCCAGAAGTATCTTTAAATGGATCACCA
>CALPLL020000070.1 GCA_943324395.2 Rhizobium sp. Q54 | reverse complement strand
GCATTTCGAAAAGAAATACAATACTGAAATGGAATCTTATTCAGCCTATCTTGCAGCACAATCGATAACTATTCCAGTTTTAGTAATTCATGATGAAGAGGATAATGAAGTGCCAGTTTGGGCTTCAAAGAATATATTTGCTAATTTAAAAAATGGTGAATTGCTAATAACCAATAATTTAGGGCATCGAAAAATTTTAGGTAACCAAGAAGTAATTGATAAAACCATTAATTTTATAATTAAATAACTATGAAAAACACATTTATAATCCTACTATTTGGAATTTCTAGCTTGGGTTTTGCACAGAAGAAAACTCAAAAATTTGAGGTTCAAAAATCAGAATCCCAGTGGAAAAAAGAACTTACCGCTGAGGAATATGAAGTTTTAAGAGAAAAAGGAACCGAGCGACCCTTTTCAGGAAAATATGTGAACAACTTTGATAAAGGAGTTTATGTTTGCGCTGCTTGCAATAATTTATTATTTTATTCGGATGCTAAATTTCATTCGGATTGTGGTTGGCCTTCATTTGATAAAGCAGTTAAAGGGTCTGTAATTTATGTTAATGATTCGAGTTACGGAATGGATAGAACTGAAGTGGATTGTGCAAAATGTGGCGGACATTTAGGACATTTATTTGACGATGGACCAACCAAAACAGGGCAACGTTTTTGTACCAACTCCGTTTCAGTTAAATTTATACCTACAAAAAAATGAGTAATATCGTAGAAAAATCAGAGCAAGAGTGGAAAGACCAATTGGGTTTAGAACGCTATAGAATTCTTCGTCAAAAAGGTACGGAATTTCCAAATTCAGGTGAGTACAACATGCATTTTGAATCAGGAACTTATGTATGTGGCGGCTGTGGCGAACCTTTATTTGAAAGCGATTCTAAGTTTAATTCACATTGTGGATGGCCTTCATTTGACGATTCAATTCCGGGTAAAGTAGAGTATATTAAAGATACTACACATGGAATGATCCGAACAGAAATTGTTTGTTCAAAATGCAAAGGTCATTTGGGACATATCTTTGACGACGGACCCACAAAAACAAGACAGAGATATTGTGTTAATTCACTTTCTATTGATTTTATTAAAAAATAATAAAATTAAAATTTCTTAGTTTTGTATTTATTAGTAATCCAAATCTCAATAACATGAAAAAATATTTAGTCTTATTCATAATAATCACAATTACAATTTTTTCTTGTGCTAAAAATCCATTTACAGGAAAAAATACTTTGAATTTTGTTTCTAATAGTGAGTTGTTTCCTACTTCTTTTCAACAATATGGTACCTTTTTAAAAGACAATAAAATTATTACAGGAACCACTGATGCCAAGCGTGTTGAAACTGTTGGTATAAAAATTAAATTGGCTGCCGAAAAATATTTGGAAGCCAATGGATATAAAGATTATCTTAAAGATTATGCATGGGAATATAAATTGGTAGAAAGTAAAGAAGTAAATGCGTGGTGTTTACCTGGGGGGAAAATTGTATTTTATTCAGCAATATTGCCAATTTGTAAAGATGATTCTGGAATGGCAGCCGTTATGGGGCATGAAGTGGCGCATGCCTTAGCTAATCATGGAGCTCAAAGAATGAGCGCTGGGATTTTACAACAAGCAGGAGCAGGGCTAGTTGGTGCTGCTGTAGATTCAAAAAACAATCAAGAAAAACAACTTTGGATGGGAGCCTACGGTGGAATTACCCAATATGGTGGAATGCTACCGTTTAGTAGAAGTCATGAAAGTGAAGCTGATAAAATAGGATTAATTTTAATGTCTATTGCTGGATATGACCCTACAACAGCAATTTCATTTTGGGAGCGCATGTCAGCAAATGCTGGTGGTAAAAGTCAATCAGAATTTTTAAGTACACACCCTTCAGATGCTACAAGAATAGAAAATATAAAAAATCAAATCCCAGAAGCTAAAATACAAGCAGCAAAATTCGGTGTAGTTTTTAAATAAATATTATCTTCGGACTTTAATTTTAAAAAGTTCAATTTAATTCGTAAATATTTATGGTAAAACTTGAAAAAGGAAATTCGAAATTATTATATGCTTGGGCTTTCTATGATTGGGCTAATTCTGTTTATAGTTTAGTAATTGCATCTGCAATTTTTCCTATATTTTATGGTGCATTGTTTAAAATTAAAGGTAGTTTATACATCGATATTTTTGGCACAACCTTAAAAAGTACCGCTTTAATTAGCTTTGTTACCGCAGCTGCCTTTTTGTTGGTAGCCTTAATTTCTCCATTACTTTCAGGAATTGCTGACTTTGCTGGAAATAAAAAGAATTTCATGAAGTTCTTTTGCTACTTAGGGGCCTTTTCATGTATCGCATTGTATTGGTTTTCTCTTGAAAATATTTATTGGAGTTTGACAGCTTATTTTTTGGGATTGGTAGGTTTTTGGGGTAGTCTAGTATTCTATAATTCCTATTTACCAGATATCGCTTTTCCTGAACAACAAGATAACATTAGCGCCAAAGGTTATTCTCTAGGATATATTGGAAGTGTATTACTATTAATTGTAAACCTTGCTATGGTTATGAAACCGGAATTATTTGGAATTTCAGGAACTTCCGGCGAAGCTAAAATGAAGGCCATGCGTTATTCTTTTATAACAGTTGGTCTTTGGTGGATTCTATTCAGTCAATATACCTATTACTATTTACCGAAAGGCAACAAAGGTCAAAAGATAACTAAATCGGTAATTTTTAATGGCTTCCGCGAACTTCAAAAAGTATGGAGTTTATTAGGTGAAAACTTACAATTAAAACGATTTTTAAGTAGTTTTTTTGTTTACGGTATGGCGGTTCAAACGGTTATGATTGTAGCGGTTTATTTTGGTGAACAAGAAATTCTTTGGACATCAGATAGCGAAAAAACAACGGGTTTAATTATTAGTATTTTAGTGATTCAATTGGTAGCTATTTTAGGTGCAATTATGACTTCTAAAGCTTCCGCAAAATTTGGAAACATTGGAACTTTAATTTTCCTAAATTTCGTTTGGGCAGTTTTATGTATTGTTGCATTTTTTGTAACAACGCCAATAGAATTTTACCTTACAGCGGGTTTTGTAGGTTTAGTAATGGGCGGAATTCAAGCGCTTTCAAGATCTACTTATTCAAAATTATTGCCTGAAACTGACGATACTGCTTCTTTTTTTAGTTTTTATGATGTTACAGAGAAAATAGGAATCGTTATCGGGATGTGTTTGTATGGAATAATTGATCAAGTAACCGGAAGTCCAAGATATTCTATAATTTTCCTTTGTTTGTTTTTCGTAACTGGAATAATATTATTATCAAGAGTTAGAAAAATTACTAAACAATAATATTTTAATTTATATTTGACAAATAAATAATCGATATATGAAATCAATAAAATTAGCTGCAATACTCCTTTCTTCAATACTACTTATTTCAATTTTTTCATGTAATGTAGAGCCTGTTGATGCGGATTTATTTGGAAATGTTCTCAATACAGCTAGTGTTTCCGGAACTTATAGAATGACCGCTTTTAATACTGGAATTCCTACTGATTTAAATCATGATGGTGCTACTTCAACAAATC
Source organism: Rhizobium sp. Q54 (assembly GCA_943324395.2). Classification (GTDB taxonomy): domain Bacteria; phylum Bacteroidota; class Bacteroidia; order Flavobacteriales; family Flavobacteriaceae; genus Flavobacterium. The sequence continues at coordinate 5,270 of CALPLL020000070.1, read as the reverse complement.
AAATGCTAGAAACAACTTGTTTTAATGGTAGTTCTATAACTTTAAATCCAGATGGTACTTTTAGAGCTTCATCAAAAGGGGTTGAAATAAATTCATCATCTACTTTACAGTGTTTTTCTAATCCAGATTATACAGGTACTTGGACTTTAAGTGTTTCGGTTTTAAAGCTGACTTACATAAGTGCAGGTAATGTAGTTGAAAAATTATTTTCTGTATCTGCCAATAGACTAATTTATTCAGCTACTCAAGGGCAAATTGTAGGTACATCAACAACCAATGTTCCTATTCTATTAAATTCAAGTTATAATATTATTTATACTCGTTAATTATAAATAGCATTATAATAAATTAGCTATCTTTCCAAGGTAGCTTTTTTTTCGAATGGCATAGTGATTGCAATATTTACATGAAATAATCAAGTTAAAGTTTCTAATTTCTTTGCTAAAGCAGATAAATACTAGATTTTTAAATGACAATTTTACAAACGAAGCATTAAATTTTAATTCCAAAACGACCTAATTTATATATGTCAAATCCAAAAATAATTACAATTGACAATTTGTCACTTCAAGAATTTGATTCAGAAGCCGATTTAATTCCGCTTTTAACTCCAGAGGATGAAGAAGAAATAAACAACGAAGAATTGCCTGAATCATTGGCAATATTGCCTTTAAGAAACACCGTGCTTTTCCCTGGAGTAGTTATTCCCATTACTGCCGGAAGAGATAAGTCTATAAAGTTGATTAATGATGCCAATGCGGCAGGTAAAGATATAGGTGTTGTTTCTCAAAAGAATGAAGACGTAGAAGATCCTACCGAAAACGACATTCATTCTATTGGAACGGTTGCTAAAATCCTTCGAGTGCTAAAAATGCCCGATGGTAATATTACTGTTATTCTTCAAGGAAAAAAACGTTTTGAAATTGATAAAGTAATCTCAGAAAATCCTTATCTCACGGCTTCAGTAAAGAATATCAAAGAATCTCAACCACTAAAAAAAGACAAAGAATTTGATGCAATTATTGAGTCTATCAAGGATTTATCAATTCAAATAATTAAGGAAAGTCCAAACATTCCTACAGAAGCTACATTTGCGATTAAAAACATTGAAAGTAAATCTTTTTTGATCAATTTTGTTTCCTCAAACATGAATTTATTAGTTAAAGAAAAGCAAGAGTTGTTAAACATTAACGACTTAAAAACAAGAGCTTTAGAAACTTTAAGATACATGAATGTTGAACTTCAAAAATTGGAGTTAAAAAATGATATTCAATCTAAAGTTCGCTTTGATTTGGATCAACAACAAAGAGAATACTTTTTGCACCAGCAAATGAAAACTATCCAAGAAGAATTGGGTGGTGCTTCACAAGAGGAAGAAATTGAAGAAATGGCCGCCAAAGCTTCGAAGAAGAAATGGAATGAGGAAACTCAAAAACATTTTGAAAAAGAGTTGGCTAAAATGCGTAGAATGAATCCGCAGGCGCCTGATTTTGGTATCCAACGAAACTACTTAGAATTGTTTTTAGACTTACCATGGAATGAGTATTCTAAAGATAATTTTGATTTAAAAAGAGCTCAAAAAATTCTTGATAGAGAACATTTTGGATTGGAAGAAGTGAAGAAAAGAATGATTGAACATTTGGCAGTTTTAAAATTGCGAAATGACATGAAATCACCTATCATTTGTTTAACTGGGCCTCCGGGTGTGGGTAAAACATCCATTGGAAAGTCGGTTGCTGAAGCTTTAGGTAGAAAGTACGTTCGTATTTCTCTTGGTGGTCTTCGTGATGAATCTGAAATCCGTGGGCATAGAAAAACCTATATTGGCGCTATGTCTGGAAGAATTATCCAGAGTTTAAAAAAAGCAGGAACTTCAAATCCAGTGTTTGTATTGGATGAAATAGACAAATTAGCATTAGGAAATCAAGGAGATCCTTCCTCCGCATTATTGGAAGTTTTAGACCCAGAACAAAACAGTTCTTTCTATGATAATTTTCTTGAATTGGGTTACGATTTATCAAAAGTCATGTTCATAGCTACGTCTAATAATATGGCGACAATACAACCTGCGTTACGTGACCGAATGGAAATTATAAAAATGTCAGGTTATACAATTGAAGAGAAAATCGAAATTGCACGCCAACATCTATTCCCGCGTCAATTGAAAGAACACGGATTGTCACTTAAGGATTTGACTATTGGAAAAAAACAATTAGAAAAAATTGTTGAAGGTTATACTCGTGAATCTGGTGTTCGTGGTTTAGAAGCTAAAATTGCGCAAGTAATTAGAAATGCGGCCAAATCAATCGCAATGGACGAAGAGTATAATAAAAAAGTTACCGATGAGGATATCGTAAAAGTTTTGGGTGTACCAAGATTAGAACGCGATAAATATGAAAATAATGATGTTGCAGGTGTGGTAACAGGATTGGCTTGGACCAGCGTTGGTGGTGACATTCTTTTCATAGAATCTTTGATTTCTAAAGGCAAAGGAACCATGACCATTACAGGAAATCTAGGGACTGTAATGAAAGAATCGGCTACAATTGCTTTAGAATATATTAAATCAAATGCTGATATTTTTGGTATTGATTCGGAACTAATTTCAAAATACAATGTCCATTTGCATGTTCCTGAAGGGGCAACTCCAAAAGACGGACCAAGCGCAGGTATTGCAATGTTGACCTCTTTAGTATCTTTATTTACACAAAAAAGAGTTAGAAAAAGTCTTGCTATGACAGGTGAAATCACTTTAAGAGGTAAAGTATTGCCTGTTGGCGGAATTAAAGAAAAAATATTAGCTGCCAAAAGAGCCAATATTAAAGAAATTATCCTTTGCCATGAAAACAAGAGCGATATAGACGAAATCAAACCGGAATATCTTGAAGGCCTAATTTTTCATTATGTGAAAGAAATGAGCGAAGTACTCAAAATTGCACTTCTTGATCAGAAAGTCAAAAATGCAAAAGTATTATAATTCAAAAACGGCTGAGAAATTAGCCGTTTTTTTTATTAAAAATAATATCTTCGCAATTGCGTTATACATGCATAAATAATTAAGATGCTCAATAAAATTAAATATGCTTTTTTTCTACTTTTTTGTTCCGTTACTTATGGTCAAATAGGAGGACAGTCTGTATATCAATTTTTGAATTTAGTTACCTCCCCACGTCAAGCGGCTTTGGGTGGAAAAACGGTTACCATTTATGATGAAGATGTCAATCAGGCCAATTTTAATCCGGCTACTATTAACATGGAAATGGACAATCATTTGGCCATGAATTATGGAAATTATTTTGGAGAAATCACCTATGGAACGGCTTCCTATGCCTATACTTTTGATCGTCACGTGCAAACATTTCAAGCAGGGATTAATTATATCAATTACGGAAAATTTCAAGGAACAGACGAAACTGGAAATTATACTTCAGAATTTACAGGAAGTGAAATTGCCCTTTCAATGGGATATTCCTTTATGATTCCTGATGTTCCAATTCATTTTGGAACTTCTGCAAAATTAATTTCATCCAATTTAGAAAGATACAATTCATATGGAGGAGCAATGGATTTTGGGGCTTTATTTATTGATGAAAGAAACGATGTGAATTGGGCTCTGGTGGTTAGAAATGTTGGAACGCAATTCACAACTTATTCTGGTTTACCAGAAAAGCTACCCACTGAAGTAATATTTGGGGTTTCTCAACAAGTTGAAAATATTCCCGTACGATGGCATCTAACATTTGAAAATTTACAACAGTGGAACATTGCATTTTCAAATCCTGCACGTGCAGTTGGATTAATTGATGGTGGTTCTACACCAGAAAAAGTATCTGGTTTAAATAATGCGATGCGACACGTGATTATAGGAGTTGAATTATTTCCGAAAAAAAGTTTTAATCTTAGAATGGGATATAACTTTAGAAGAGGCGAGGAGTTGAGTATTCTAGAACAGCGTACCTTTGCAGGATTATCGTTAGGTTTCGGATTAAAATTCAATAACATGAAATTTAATTATTCCTACTCACGATATACAATGGCAGGAAATACTAGCTTATTTGGTTTAACAATTAACTTTCAAGAATAGATTTTGGATAAAAAAATTACAATCGCAATCGACGGATTTTCATCAACTGGAAAAAGTACTTTGGCAAAACAATTGGCAAAACATTTAGGTTATGTTTATGTTGATACCGGAGCTATGTATCGTGCTGTAGCCTATTTTGCTATGAAAAATGAGTTCATCAATAATGATCATTTTGATAAACTGTCATTGATAAATTGTCTACCAAATATCAAATTACACTTCGAATTCAATCCTAAATTGGGCTTTGCAGAAATGTATTTGAACAATGAAAATATCGAAAAACAAATTCGTACTATCGAAGTTTCCAACTTTGTAAGTAAGGTTGCTGAAGTTTCGGAAGTCCGAGCTAAATTAGTCGAACAACAACAAGAAATGGGTAAAAACAAGGGAATTGTTATGGACGGAAGAGACATTGCTTCGGTAGTTTTTCCAAATGCCGAACTAAAAATTTTCATGACTGCAAGTGCTCAAACTCGTGCGCAAAGACGTTTTGATGAATTGCAACAAAAAGGCGATTCAGTATCTTTTGAAGAAGTCTTAAAGAATGTTGAAGAACGCGATTATATTGACACACACCGAGCAGATTCTCCTTTAGTGAAAGATAAAAATGCCATTGAAATTGATAATTCCCATTTGTCAAGAGAAGAACAATTTGACCAAGTATTGAATTTAGTGAATACAATTTTGCGATAAATTTTCCGATTGTATCAATAAATTATTAGATTTACAAAACTATTAAATAACCAAAAAACTAACCTATGAATATTAAAAATCGTCTTACCATAATGAGTTTCCTACAATTTTTTGTTTGGGGAGCTTGGTTGATTACCGTTGGAAATTATTGGTTCGCTTCTAAACAATGGAGTGGAGCCGAATTTGGAGCTGTATTTTCAACGTTGGGACTTTCATCAATATTAATGCCGGCATTAACGGGAATCATTGCTGATAAATATTTAAATGCCGAAAAATTATATGGAATCTTACACATTCTAGGGGGTTTAATTCTTTGTTACATTCCTCAAGTTGATTCTCCAACTTCCTTTTTCTGGGTGATTTTTATGGCGATGCTTTGTTACATGCCAACTATTTCGCTTTCTAATTCTATTGCATATACCATTTTAAAAGACCATAAATTTGACGTGGTAAAAGTATTTCCGCCTATTCGCGTTTGGGGAACTATTGGTTT
>CALPLL020000069.1 GCA_943324395.2 Rhizobium sp. Q54 | reverse complement strand
TTTTACTGGACGAGATATACCTTTATACCGATTATTTTCTCAATGGCAAGGAAAAGCCAATGGATTTACCAAAGGCCGTGACAGAAGTTTTCACTTTGGAACCCAAGAATACCATATTATTGGAATGATTTCGCATCTTGGCCCACAATTGGGCGTTGCTGATGGAATAGCTTTAGCTAATAAATTGAAGAAAAACGGAAAGATTACTGCTGTTTTTACAGGAGAAGGCGCTACTTCTGAAGGTGATTTTCACGAAGCATTAAACATTGCATCAGTTTGGGAATTACCTGTTTTATTTATCATTGAAAATAATGGTTATGGGCTTTCAACGCCAACAAATGAGCAATATCGTTGTGAGAATTTAGCCGATAAAGGAATTGGTTACGGAATGGAAAGTCATATTGTGGATGGGAATAATATTTTAGAAGTTTACAATTTGGTTTCAGAATTAAAAGCATCAATGGTTGATAATCCTAGACCGATTTTATTAGAATTCAAAACTTTTAGAATGCGTGGTCATGAAGAGGCGAGTGGAACTAAATATGTACCTCAGGAGTTAATGGATTTATGGGCAATCAAAGATCCAGTTGATAATTATAAAAAGTATTTAACGGATAATGGGATTTTAACTTCCGATTATGACAACGAAATTCATACTGAAATTACAGCTATTATCGATGAAAGTTTAGTACTTGCAAATGCAGAACATGAAATCGAAGCAAGTTATAATGATGAATTAAATGATGTTTACAAACAATTTGATTTTGAAGAAGTTATACATTCAAATGAAACTGAAAACATCCGTTTGATAGATGCTATTTCAACCGGATTAAAACAGTCAATGGAACGACATAGTAATCTAGTTATTATGGGGCAAGATATTGCAGAATATGGTGGCGCATTCAAAATTACTGATGGATTTGTTGATTTATTTGGAAAAGAGAGAATTATTAATACGCCCATTTGCGAAAGCGCTGTAGTTTCAGCTGGAATGGGTTTGTCGATAAATGGTTATAAAGCAATAGTAGAAATGCAATTTGCTGATTTTGTTTCTACAGGATTCAATCCAATAGTAAATTTGTTAGCCAAATCACATTATAGATGGTCGGAAAAAGCCGATGTTGTAGTTCGAATGCCTTGCGGTGGTGGAACTCAAGCGGGACCATTTCATTCTCAAACTAACGAAGCATGGTTTACCAAAACACCAGGTTTAAAGGTTGTTTACCCTTCATTTCCATATGATGCCAAAGGATTATTAAATGAATCTATTAATGATCCAAATCCGGTTATGTTTTTTGAACACAAACAATTGTATCGAAGTGTAAGTCAAGATGTGCCAAAGGATTATTACACATTACCTTTGGGAAAAGCCTCGTTACTTCGGGAAGGAAATCAAGTTACCATTATTTCTTTTGGCGCTGCAGTTCATTGGGCTTTGGAAACATTGGATAAAAATCCAGCTATTTCTGCAGATGTTTTGGATTTAAGAACCTTACAACCGTTGGACGCAGAAGCTATTTTTGCATCGGTAAAGAAAACAGGAAGAGCGATTATTTATCAAGAAGATTCTTTATTTGGAGGAATTGCAAGTGATATTTCTTCTATGATAATGGAAAACTGTTTCGAGAATTTAGACGCTCCTGTAAAGCGAGTTGCGAGTTTAGAAACACCAATTCCATTCACTAAAGCCTTAGAAGATCAATATTTGCCGAAAGGCAGATTTGAAATTACTTTATTGGAATTGATTAATTATTGATTTTCTTAGGTTAAATAATTCTATTATCGTTTACTAGAGGTTTACTTGATTATTTGTAATTCCGACTTCATTATCAAATTAATAATTATACATCAATTAAAAAAAAGTTGTGATTTGTAATAAAAATGATTTTTAATACTATTATTAATTATAAATTCATAAAAGATAAAAAATGCGTTTTTCATGCCCAAGTATTTTTTACCTTTGAGAAGTAATTTGGTTAAAAATAAATAAAATGAGTTATTATAAAATTGACAATTTAGAACAGTATTTTAAGCATTATAATAAATCAATTCGTGAACCAAGAAAATTTTGGGGTAAAGTAGCTTCAGAGAATTTCACTTGGTATCAAGAATGGGAAAAAGTAGTTGATTTTGACATGGCTACAGCTAAAATTGAATGGTTTGTAGGTGCCAAAGTAAATATTGTCAAAAACTGTATTGACCGACATTTAGTTCGAAAAGGGGAAAAAACGGCTATAATATTTGAGCCAAATGACCCAAGTGAGCAAGCACAGCATATTTCTTATAACGAATTGCACGAGCGTGTTTCAAAATTTGCCAATGTACTTAGTGAACAAGGAATTGAGAAAGGCGATCGCGTATGTATTTATTTACCTATGATTCCTGAATTGGCAATAGCCACTTTAGCTTGTGCTAGAATAGGTGCAATACATTCGGTTGTTTTTGCAGGTTTTTCAGCAGCAGCAGTAGCTGCAAGAATCAACGATAGTGAATGTAAAATGGTAATTACATCTGACGGAGGTTTTCGTGGTAATAAAACTATAGATTTAAAAGGTATTATTGACGATGCCCTAGTAAACTGTCCATGTGTAGAAAAAGTATTGGTAGCTAAAAGAACAAATTCTGAAATTTCAATGAAAGTGGGTCGTGACCAATGGCTTCAACCGCTTTTAGACGAAGCATCCGATAATAATGTTGCTGAAATTATGGATGCAGAAGATCCATTATTTATACTTTATACCTCAGGATCAACTGGGAAACCTAAAGGAATGGTTCATACAACTGCTGGTTATATGGTTTATTCTGCTTACACTTTTAAAAATGTATTCAATTACGTTGAAAACGACGTATTTTGGTGTACTGCGGATATCGGTTGGATTACAGGGCATTCCTATATCCTATATGGGCCATTATTAAATGGAGCAACTACAGTTATTTTTGAAGGAGTACCTTCCTATCCCGATTTTAGTCGTTTTTGGGAAGTAATTGAGAAGCATAAAGTAACTCAGTTTTACACCGCACCAACGGCAATTAGAGCTTTAGCAAAAGAGAGTTTGGATTATGTTCAACGATTCCCATTAAAATCATTAAAAGTTATTGGATCTGTTGGAGAACCTATAAATGAAGAGGCATGGCATTGGTATAATGCCCACGTAGGAGGGAAGCGATGTCCAGTTGTTGATACATGGTGGCAAACAGAAACCGGAGGAATTATGATATCCCCTTTGGCATTTGTAACACCTACAAAACCAACCTACGCTTCTTTACCATTACCAGGGGTTCAACCCGTTTTAATGAATGAAAAGCGAAATGAAATTGAGGGAAATCAGGTAACAGGGAATTTATGTATTAAATTTCCATGGCCTGGAATAGCGAGAACAATTTGGGGTGATCATAAACGATATAAAGAAACTTATTTTACTGCTTTTCCTGGGAAATATTTCACTGGTGATGGTGCTTTAAGAGACGAAACCGGTTATTATAGAATTACTGGTAGAGTAGATGATGTTATAATTGTTTCTGGTCATAATCTAGGAACGGCACCAATAGAAGACGCAATAAATGAACATCCAGCGGTTGCTGAAAGTGCTATTGTTGGTTTTCCTCATGATATTAAAGGGAATGCTTTATATGGTTATGTAATATTAAAAGAAATTGGTGAAAGTAGAAATCATGATAATCTTAAGATTGAAATCAACCAATTAATTTCAGATCAAATAGGCCCAATCGCAAAATTGGACAAAATCCAATTTGTTTCTGGTTTACCTAAAACAAGATCAGGAAAAATTATGCGTAGAATATTACGTAAAATTGCTGAAGGTGATTTCTCAAATTTCGGAGATACGACTACTTTGTTAAATCCAGAAATTGTTGATGAAATTAAAAATGAGAAATTATAATTCAAATAAAAAAGGCTTCCAATTTAGGAAGCCTTTTTTATTTTAATCCCAATCTGGTTTTAAGTTTTAAAAATAGTAGAGCTACAGTATAAGCCAAATCAGGAATTGCAGTTTCTTCGATAATTGGAAGCTTAAATTCATTACACAAATCATCAATAGAATAGGATTTGTCAGAAGTATCTTTGTATTTTTTATACATTATTTCGATATCAATTGCATCGTTTTTTAATCTTCCGCAATTCATTTTTTCCAATGCAGCATTAATTAAATCGATGGATAAATTAATCTTATGTCCTACTAAAACAGCATTTCCTAAAAACTCAATAAAAGCTTGAATAGCCTCGCGTTCACCAAGTTTTGGTTGTGAACTTTTAATAATAGCTTCATTTGAAAGGCCATTTTCATGTAAGTAAATATATTGCAATAAAACTACTTCAAAGAAGTCACCAATATTAATTTTATCATTTTCAATACCAACCGCTCCAAAAGCCATTATAACATCTTTTTGGGGGTTAACACCTGAATAATCAATACTTAAAGCAACATATCTTTGAGGTCTTGTTTCAAATTTTGTAAGATAATTTTTCCAAAATTCGGGATAATCTTTATTTATATTTTTAATCCAATCAATCATGATTATGAAAACTGTGTTAGTTGAAAATTATCTTTAATAAGTTCCTCTAAATCTTTAATGGTGTTAAGCGCATTTTTCAAATTCTCTTTATCTACTTTGTTCAAATCTTCTAGATTAATAAATTGACCTGAATTGTCGTATCTCAAACCTTCAATAGTTTTAATTTTAGTAAGAGATTGATAGGCTTCGGCACAATTCAAGTAGATTTCCGAATTTTTCAAATCTACCATTGCAAGATGCTTAAATCTCATGTAAGTATTGTTAATTCCGCGAATATTATAACTAATAACAAATAGTCTTGCGCCGTCAATTAAAGGCAATAAAGCGCGATTTTTAATATCAAATTTACCTTTGTTAGGACCAGTTTCTTCGACATTAATTTTTTTGAAAAAGCTTAATGCCGGCAGTTTTCTTAAAGCTTCATTTCCTAAATAATCAAAAAATAATTTGTTTTTTCTGGTATTCACAAATATAATATCGGTTATTGAATCTTCAATCTTCTGTTCACCAAAAGCAATTTCATAATCAAAGAAAATACTACTAATATCGTTGTTAATCTCACCAGGAATTTTCATCCAATTACTGTATTGTTTCATCCATTCTGTCATCGATTTACACCAAATCATATTACTCGCAATATGACCATTTGGACAAGGTTGGTATCCAACGATTTCTAGATTTGAAACCGTTTTTTTTGCTAGTCTTAAAAAATAATTTTTAACATCACGATATTTTTCAGCTGCAACATCTTCAAAAACTAAAATACTATCTTGGTCAGTAAGTAATAGTTGCTCTTTTCTACCTTGACTTCCAACGCAAAGCCACGCAAAACGTGCAGGAGGGGAGCCAATATCTAAAATAGCTAATTCTACTGCTCTTTTAATAATTGCAATATTAATTTCATTTGCAATATTGGTAATATGGGCTAATGGTATATTTTTAGTTAATGAAGTATAAATTAGATCAGTAACTTTTGAACGTATATTTTTAAGCTCAGAAGCGTTTTGAGAGCGTTTAATTTCTTTAATAAACACTCCAGGATTACTAGCCTGTGAAACAATTAAATCATGTTCGGAAATAACTCCTTTAATATCAGTTTGATCTGATCCATCAATAGTTACGCATAAATGACTTACATTATTCTTTAATAATAATAATTGAGCCTCTGCTAAAGAAACGTTTTCAGGAACAGTGATAACTGGTGACGACATAATTTTATTTATCGGCATAGAGATATCAACACGGCCAGAAGCTACTTTGATTCTCATATCGGTATCAGTTACAATTCCAATTGGCATATTAAGTTCTGAAATTATTGCATTATCAACTAAATTATCTGTCATCAATTGTGCAACATCTTTAATTACAGCATTTGATGCTACTTTTAATGGAGATCTATTGTAAGCTAATGTCTGGAAATACTGTATTTCTGTAGGTTTAGAAGAATAGGCAATATTGTCTGACAATAATTTTCCTTTATTTTCAATATCAGAAGGATTACTAGTATTATTTGCAAAACTCTCTAAAAGGAAATTTAAAACTTCAGAATTCTGGGCAACAAATGGTCGGAAAGTTGCAATTGGTATTGCATAAATAATTGATTCCTCTCGAGCTCTGGCGGTCATCATGTAATTATTCTTAGCGAAAAAAGGGCGTAAACCAAATACATCTCCGGCAATACATTTGTTAAGTAAGGTTTCTTCAGAGTCTGAAATTACAAATAAATTCACAACTCCTGAATCAACCATATAAAAACTGTCATGTAAAGTATCATTAATTTGAAATAAATCCTTATTTTTTTCAAGATTAATTATTTTAATACTCATTGCAACAATCGATAATTCTTCAATTGTTAGATTATTAAAAGGTGGATATTGTTTCAGAAAGTAAGCAACTCTAGAGACGATTGTATTCATTATTGAATTGGAATATTAAATAGATGTGTAAATTTAAACTTTATTATTAAATCACACAATAGTAGAGGTATTTATTAAATATTCTATTTTACATAATATAAATTATAGTGTAAATTAAAGTTTATTGTAAATAGGTAAAAGTGTTGTATTTTCTGGTGTTTTTAGTTATTTAATAGCTTTGTTTATTTTGAAGTAAATAATTAGCCAATAACTTTTCAATCAATTCTTCTTTGGTTAAATGATGAAAAACTGTTTTGATTTTATTCTTAAACTCAGAATCTAATTCGTGGTTTGGTTTGGTTTTGAAAATTTGTTTCGCCCATAATAAGGCATTGTTTTCTTCAATACTATTAGAATTTGGCTTTTTCATTAGATTGAATTTAATGCCCAATTCTTTTTCAAATAAAGGAATTTCGCCAACTTCTTCATTTTGTAATACTGTTAAAGACAATCCTTTTGCACCAGCTCTAGCAGTTCTTCCGCTTCTATGAACATAGGTTTCGAAGGTGTCAGGCAAATGATAATTAACGACGTAACTAATTTCTTGAACGTCAATTCCACGCGCTGCCAAGTCAGTAGCTACAAGAATATTGATGTGACCTTCACGAAATTGTCCCATAATTCTATCACGAATGGGTTGCGTTAAACTTCCATGTATTGCTCCAGATGAAAATCTGTTAATAGCTAGGTTTTTGGCTAGTTTATTGACTGCAGCCTTTGTTTTACAAAAAATAATACCTCGCTCACCTTCTTTTGAATTTAAGAAATGCATTAGAATATCTAGTTTTTCTATAGGTTCTACAACTACATATTGATGTTCTATTCCTTGATTACCAACAGTTTCCATATTGGCGCTTACTTGAGTTACCAATTTAGACATATAATTTTGAATCAGCTGCTTAATTGGCCCCGGCATTGTTGCTGAAAACAACAAAGTCCTTCTTTTTTTTGGCAATTCCGAAACAATTTCGTCTAAACCTTCTTTCAGTACCGTAACCATTTCATCGGCTTCGTCAAGAACTAAATAGTTGGTTTCTTTAATATTGATTGCTTTCCTTTGAATCAAATCAATTAATCTACCTGGAGTTGCAATTACAATGTGATTTATGTCTTTTAATTGCTCTATTTGAGGTTTTATAGGAGTTCCGCCACAAACTGAGGTAATAGAAATTTCTGGTAAATATTTTAAAAATAATTTGAAATTACTAAGTATTTGTTGGCCTAATTCACGTGTTGGTACTAAAATAACAACTTGAATGGCATTTGATTTTAAATCAATTAATTGCAGTAATGGCAATCCAAAAGCTGCAGTCTTCCCCGTCCCTGTTTTTGCTAATCCCACAAAATCATGTGTTTCATTAAGAATTATGGGAATTGCTTTAGCTTGAATCTCTGTTGGAATTTCAATACTAATATCGGTAAGAGCTTTTACTATTTCTTTTGAAATTCCAAGATTTACAAAATTATTTAACATAATTATTTATTATTTAAAATACTAAAAATCAATATATTATAATTATTTATATAAACAATAAATTTATATTTTTAATCAAATAGTGATTCTCGAATTTTCTTTCCAATTAATAGATTCAATTTAATCTTATAGTCTTCTACCAACCATTCTCGATAATTTTTGGAACAATGACTTAAACAAGAAGCGTATCTTTTCATTCTACATTCAATATCGTCGTGAAGTTCACGAGCCAATATTTTTGCTTCTCTTAAATCCTCAGAATTATCTACACACATTATAGCATGTTGCTCTAATGAGCGCTCTAAAACTATTTTTGAACGTAAATTGGCTGCAATAATTTTTTTGTGTTCTTCAACAATATCAAAGGTTACTTCTGGTGAATTTTTAAATCTAAGTCTTAATTCTGCTGGCATTTGATATTTAAAATACCTTTCAATTTCAATATCATCACGAAGATTTTCTAAATAATATTCTGGAGATCTAAAAATATGTTGCCAATCAATTGGTTCGCTCCAAAGCCCAAATCTAGCGGCATTATTCCCTAAATCAATTACTACAAATGTATCTTTATTTGGTAATTTTCTTGACCCACGACCTATCATTTGATAATATAATGTTAATGATTTCGTAGCTCTATTTAATATTATTGTTTCTACTGTAGGCTCGTCAAAACCTGTGGTTAATATCCCAACAGATGTTAATATCGCATCCGGTTTTTTCTTAAACCAATTCAGTATTTCTTTTCTTTCTTCCGTACTACAGGTGTTATCGAGATGACGGATTTCATAACCTGCCTCCCTAAATGTTTCGTAAACAAAAAGTGATGTACTAATTCCGTTATTAAATATTAGCGTCTTTTTTCCTAATGATTTTTCTGTGTAAGCATGCAGTAATTTTTCTTGCATTATCATATTTGAATACAAATCATCTGACGATTTTACGGTGTAATCACCGTTAATTCCTACTTTTA
>CALPLL020000068.1 GCA_943324395.2 Rhizobium sp. Q54 | reverse complement strand
GATTAAACCTACTAATCTACCCAAAAAAATTAGTGATAATTAGTGAAATTAGTGTCCCTTTTTCATCTGTGTATCTGCGGTTATTATTTTCCCTGCAACCAATCTTTTAAATCAAAAAAGTTCTGTGGTGAAACTCCATGTCCAATAGGATATTCTTTATAAGTAGAATTAATTCCTAAGCTTTTCAAAATTGGATCTGTTTTACGTGCCCATTCTACTGGGATTACTTGATCCACAGTTCCATGAGAAGCAAATATTTTTAATTTACTGAAATCATTGTTTTGGTAATTATTACTATTTATATCCAAATTTAAATAGCCGCTCAATGCAACAACACGTTGAACAATGTTTGGATAAGAAAGTGCTATTGAATAACTCAAAATCGAACCTTGGCTGAATCCAATTAAGGTGATATTTGAACTGTCAATTGGGAATTTTACTTTCAATTCTTCGATAAATTTAACTACTAAATCTCTCGATAAAATTGCCTGGTCGTGGTCAGAAAATTTATTTTGATCGGCATCAAAATTAATCGCATACCAAGCGTAACTTCCATATTGTAAGTCATAAGGTGCTCTGGCAGAAATTACAAAATATTCGTCCGGTAGCTCAGAAGCGAATGAAAACAAGTCGGAATCATTACTTCCATAACCGTGTAATAAAAGCAATAATGGGTTTTTATCTAATAGTATTTTTGGCTCGCGAACTTGATATTCTAATGATAATTCCATTATTATGATATCGTTTTAAACCATTTTTGAAAATAGTGACCTAAAATTGGAATAGGTTTTTCAGATCCACTTATAGCGCTAAATATTCCATAAGTCCACAATACAGATACAGAAATCCACATTGGAACAGAAATAAAAAGGGTATTGAAATTACTAATAATCAATCCTAAAGAAATGAATGTTAATGAAATACCTAATGCTTGACGAATGTGAAATGAAGCAAATGAATTTTTATTTTCGCTATTCATCGACATTGCAATAAATACACCTACAATTAAAATATAGCTTGTAATTGCTATTGTTTTTCCTTCTTCAACAGAATTTTCCATTTTTGATTTATATATTTATGATAAAACTAATTGTCCTTGATTGTAAATTCCATATACTTTTCCTTTCATCTCAGTTCCCAAAAAGGCAGAATTTTTTGATTTTGAAAGGATATTTTCTTTTTCAAAAGTCCAATTTCCATTTGGATTGAAAAGAGTAATATTGGCTTTTTCACCTTCTTTTATTGATGAACTTTCAATTCCGAAGTGACTTTTACCTGCGGTTAATTTTTCAATTATTTTTTCTAAGGCAATTTCGTTAGTAAGCGCTCCAAAAGCAGATTCTAATCCGATTGTGCCGTTTTTAGCACCGTCAAATTCCATTTTTTTGTGTTCAATGTCAATCGGATTGTGATCGGAAGTGATCATATCAATCGTATTATCATTAATTCCTGTGATTAACGCTTTTCTATCTTCATCAGTTCTTAAAGGCGGCGAAACTTTGTATCTTGTGTCAAACCCTTCTAATTTTTCATCGGTTAATACCAAATGATGAACTGCTGCACTACAAGTTACATTCAACCCTTTTGCTTTAGCATTTCGAATCAATTCCACCGATTTTGCTGTTGAAATGGTTGGAATATGCATTTTACCTCCTGTATATTCTAAAAGAAATAAGTTGCGGGATATTTGAAGTTCTTCAGCCAAATTTGGAATTCCTTTTAATCCCAATCTAGTAGAAACAACTCCTTCATTTACCACGCCATTTCCTTTAATACTCGCTTCTTGTGAGTAAGCGATAATCAATCCATCAAAATCTTGAACGTATTGTAATCCAATTTTTAGTAGGTTGGCATTGTCAATATTTTTATTGTAATCTCCAAAAGCTACTGCGCCAGCATTTTTCATATCGAATAATTCGGCCATGTCTTTTCCCTCACTTTCTTTTGTGAAAGCACCAATTGGATATAAATCCGTTGCAGCTCCTTCGGCTTTATTTTTTACAAAATTAATTTGCGATTGATTGTCAATAATAGGGAAGGAGTTGGGTTGTAGAGCCACTGCTGTGAATCCACTTTTTGCAGCTACATTTAATCCGTTAGCAATAGTTTCACGATCTTCAAATCCTGGCTCACCAAGCGAAACGCTGCTGTCGAACCAACCTTGCGAAAGGTGTAAATTCTCTAATTTTATTTCTTCAAAACCATTTTCATTTGGAATTTTACTTCCGATTTTTTCTATGGTTCCTGAATTAATTTTCACATCCAACTTTTGATTGTGGAAAGGACTTTTAGAATCAATTATTGTAGCTTCACGGATAATTAGGTTCATTTTACTAATTTTTGAATTAATACTTCTAAAAATAAAAATAATAAGGCCAATATTACAAATATTTTCCAAATTTCGTCATTACTTCGGTCGGAAAGTAAACTATTAAATACAGTTTCTATTGATTTAACTACCTTATAATCAGTTAATAATTGGCTTTGTGATTGCTCTAAATTACTTTCTGAACGATTGTAATTAAAACTTATATTTCTTACAATTTCGTCTTTTTTGTAAATCCCAAAATTTCCTGCAAAGATAGGGTAATCATTGAATTGTAATTTGACTTTATTGATTAAAATTTGTTGGGTGGGTATAAATTTTTCATTGTCATTTTTCACCTCTAGAATTTCATCTTTTGATAAATTTGTGGCAACCAAAAAGGGTTGGTTTTCTCCAATTGTTAACGCATTAACACCGGTTTTCTGTCCGTTTTGCGACATATTATAAAATATTGGAACTATTAAAGGCGAATTTTGAAAATTAGAATTCATCTTATTAATTGGCGCAGCAAACACATAAACATTGGAAACTTGATTTGGAATGGAAGACAGGAAACAACTTTGGTCTTCGTAACTTAAAATTGCTGGGTTTGTAGTTTTCAACTCAAAATTGTGCTTTGTATTTGGATATTGAAAGTTGTCTATTTTTTTTTCAAATACCGATTGGAATAATGGGTGCTGAAATGCAATTTTGGTAATTAATTTATTTGCATTTTGGTTAGAACCCAATTGAATTTGACCAAATGTTCCTAAAAATTGATTGGTGTCTGTAATTTTACTTTCAGATGAAGGAATAAATACTAGATTACACCCTTTTTCTACAAAGGATTTTAAATTAGTTACCAATGCTTGTGGTAAATTTTCAAGTTCATTTAGAATAATAGCGTCTTGTTTTTCAAGAGTATTGTAATCTAAAGTTTCAATGGTTGAATTACTATAATTGAATTCAATAGGAGTATAAATACGATTTAAAAATGCACTTTTATCTGTTTTTCCAATGCTAATAACATTCGTTTTTTCAGGTTTAGTAATGCTAAAATAATAGGTATTGTCGTATTTTAAACTAGCATCATTTATCGAAACGTAACCGTTAAAATCTTTCTTAGGAATTGTAAAATTGATTTCTGTTTCTGACTTTTCAAATTTTACTAATGTCTTGGCAACCAATTTATTATTATTGTATAATCCAATTGGAATAGCATTATCTTGTTCGCCATAAGATTTTAGGTTGACACCAATTTGATAAAAATCGTTAAGCGTTTGACTCATATAAACACTGTCAATTGCGATATTATTTTTTTGTTCTGCCTCAGGATTAATAAAGTAGGTATTGAAATTTTCGTCAATGCTTTTCAGTTGTTTTGATTTTAAACCAATCGCGTCGCTAATAATAATTACATCTTTATTATTGGTACTTTTTCTAGATTTAATTTTCGCCATTGCGCTTTCCAATTGAAAAGGAAGTGCACTGTAATTAATATTTTGAACTTCTTTTTGAATCGATTTAATATCGGTATTCCAATAAGTTTCATTATTGGTAATCAAAGAAAAAGTCTGGTTTTCGGGGGTGTTTTCTAATAATTCTTGAACCATTCTTTTCAATAATTCTCCTTTCTTTCCTTTGGCTTGCATCGAATAGGAATTGTCCAAAACGATATACATTTCATTGGATTTATTCTTAGAATCTTTGGCTTTGAAAAAAGGTTGGGCAAATGCAATTATTAAGGCGGTTAAAAGTAATAAACGTGTAACTAATAATAACCATTTTTTAATTTTTGAACTTTTACGGGTTTGAATTGAAAGCTCTTTTAGGATTCGAACATTAGTAAAATATTCTGTTTTAAAACGACGCAATTGA
Organism: Rhizobium sp. Q54; assembly: GCA_943324395.2. Taxonomy (GTDB): domain Bacteria; phylum Bacteroidota; class Bacteroidia; order Flavobacteriales; family Flavobacteriaceae; genus Flavobacterium. The sequence continues at coordinate 4,750 of CALPLL020000068.1, read as the reverse complement.
AACAAATGGACCAGAATTGGAATAACCAACACAAAAAGAAAATAAAGTATTTCTGGATGTTTAAATTGCATTCTTACTTTTGTTTGTCAAAAATACTACTTTTTCTGATTGTTCAAATCATATTTACTTTATAAATCGATTTTATTAATTAGGAAACAGTTAGTTTTGTTATAAATATTTTCAATATGAACACAAGATTTAACTTTTTGTTGCTTTTAATCACATTTTCAATAGGTTATTCCCAAAATAAACATTTGAACTTAATTGTTGGTACTTATACTAAATCTTGTGAAAGTGGTGGAATTTACACCTACGATTTTGATTTAAATAGTGGTACTACTTTTTTAAAATCCAATACGGAGAAAATTAATAATCCTGGGTTTTTAACAATTTCTTCCGACAGAAATTTTATTTATAGTGTCAATCAGTTTCAAAATGAAAGTAGTATAAGCGCCTTTAAATTCGATTCTAAATTGGGAAAACTAGATTATATGAATTCGCAAAATTCCCAGGGTGTAAATCCATGTTACATTACAAATGATAAAAAGAATGTAATTGTTGCAAATTACACGAGTGGAAGTCTGGCTGTTTTTTCAAAGAATAGCGATGGTTCATTGGGAGTAGCGAAACAAGTTTTTCAACAATTTGGTAAAAGCGTAAATCCTAAAAGACAAGAAAGTCCGCATGTGCATATGGTTCAATTCTCACCGGATAAGAAATTTGTATTTGCAACCGATTTAGGTAAAGATAAAATCTACATTTATAGTTACAATCGTTCTTCAGAAACAGAAATATTGTCTTTAATTGATAGTGTTTCTGTTAAACCAGGAAGCGGTCCTAGGCATTTAACTTTCAATAAAAGTGGAAGTTTTGTGTATCTTTTACAAGAATTAGACGGTACTTTAACAGTTTATAAAAATAAAAAGGGCAACCTAATTAAATTCCAAGAAACTACCGTTCTTGCTCCTGATTTTAAAGGAGAATCAAGCGCTGCTGACATTCATATTTCTCCAGATAGTCGCTATTTATATGCTACAAACAGAGGAACAGCAAATGATATTTCTTGTTTTGAAATTCAAAAAGATGGAAGTTTGATTTTTAAAGAAAGAACGAGTACACTTGGTAAGGGACCAAGGAATTTTACAATTGATCCTACAGGGAACTATTTATTAGTTGGACACCAATACACCAATAATATTATGATTTTTAAAATCAATAAAGAAACAGGAAGCCTAACAGATACTGGAAAACGAATTGATATTTGTTCGCCAGTTTGTTTAGTTTTTACTGAAGAATAGTTATTTTTTATCTTTTCGCTTCTTGTCTCTAGTTTTAAGCATGTTACGATTAACTGAACCAGAAACTTTCTTTTTAGTTTTTGAAGGACCACCAAGATTTACTTTTTTATTCTTTTTTGCCTTTTCGTGAAAAGCACCACTTCCATCTAATTTTGGTTTTTTAAGAAGGAATTTTATTGGTTGCTTGTCTTTTTCAGGTTCGATCAATTTGGTTGAAATTTCAACTTCTTCAGGAAATTCAACAACATCAATTTCATGATTCATTAATATTTCAACTTCGGTAATTGAATCGGCTTCACGAGGCGTGATAAAACTAATTGCTGTTCCAGTAGCATCAGCACGTCCGGTTCTACCAATTCGGTGCATGTACAATTCTGGCATTTCAGGAGCCTCAAAATTGATTACATGAGAAATATTGGAAATATCCAAACCTCTCGCCATAATATCTGTTGTAATAATTCCTCTCAATTCTCCTTCTTGGAAAGAAGCCATCGTACTCAAACGATAATTTTGAGATTTGTTGGAATGAATTACACCAAATTGTCCTTCAAAATGTTCTTCAATACGCTCGTGGAGCATGTCGGAAATCTTTTTGTTATTTACAAATACCAAAATACGTTCCATCGATTCATCGCTTTCCAGTAAATGAATTAACAGATTAACTTTAGTATTAAAATTGGGAACATTATAAGTAAATTGTTGGATGTTTTCTAAAGGAGTTCCAGATGGAGCTAGGGTTACTTCTTCAGGAAAGTCGAAAAAGTCATTTAAAATCGCATCCACTTCATCGGTCATTGTAGCTGAAAAAAGGATGTTTTGACGTTTGTTTCTAGTCATCATTGCTAAAATGGAGGTAAGCTGAACTCGGAATCCTAAGTTTAACATTTCATCAAATTCATCTATAACTAATTTCTGCGTATCGTCAAAACGTATTACGCTGTCCAAAGCTAAATCCATTACTCGACCTGGAGTTCCAACTAATATATCTATTCCTTCATAGACTGCTTTCTTTTGGGTATTTATGTTTACGCCTCCAAAAATTCCTAATGTTCGAACCGACATGTATTTGGTTAACTTTTCAACTTCTTCAACTACTTGAACCACCAATTCACGAGTTGGAACAAGAATTACAATTTTAGGAGTATCGGTAGCTGTAAATTTATACAACTTTAATAACGGAAGTAAATAAGCAAAAGTTTTTCCAGTTCCCGTTTGTGCAATTCCCATCATATCGCGGCCTGACATAATCACAGAAAAAGATTTTTCCTGGATTGGAGTAGGTGTTACGAAACCTAAATCATCAATTGCTTTTTGAACCGATTTAGGAAGATTGAATTGCTCGAAAGTAGTCATAAAATGTAAATTTGGTGCAAATATACGTTTTTTAGACCGCTAATAGCACTTTTACTCTTCTGATAGTTGGAAGTATATTAATGCAATTGCCGCAACCGACATGATTACTAATGCTGAAAATCCTAGAAAATTTGCTAGTTTCCCATTTACATTAGTGCCCATAATTTTCTCATTATTTGAAATATGCAGGATAATTGCTATCAATACCGGAGCTGTTAATCCGTAGAGAATTGCGGTGTAAATTAGCGATTGAATGGGGCTTATGCCAATATAATTCATTGATAATCCCAATATTAATGATATTGCAATAATAACATAAAATCCTTTGGCTTCATGGAATTTCTTGTCTAGGCCTTGTTCCCAGCCAAAAGTTTCAGAAAATATATAGGAAATAGAACCACTCAAAACAGGAATTGCGATTAAACCGGTACCTATTACACCTATTGCAAAAAGTAAATAAGCTAAATTTCCAGCTATTGGCTTCAAAGCCATTGCCGCTTGTTCAACAGTGTCAATTTGGTGAATGCCTCCATTGTACAATACAGTTCCTGTGGTAAGAATAATAAAGTACATTACAAAACCAGAGACGGTCATTCCGAAATCTACATCTTGATTAATTTCATGAATGATTTTTTTATTTACAATTATATGCTTTCTATTTTTCATTTCCTCAACTTCTACGGAAGCTTGCCAAAAGAACAAATAAGGAGAAATTGTTGTTCCTAAAATCCCAACAATTATCGATATGAAGTTTTTATCAAATTTAATTGTAGGAACAAAAGTTGCTTTGATAATAGCTCCAAAATCTTGTTTGTATAAAAAAGGAACAATAAAATAAACAAGCATTACGATGCATAAATATTTTAAAACGGAGGCTATTTTTTGATAAGGTAAATAAATGATCAATCCTAAGAGAATAATGGTAAAAACTACACTAAAATAATTGGCTTCAATAGTTGGAAAAAGAAGGTTGCCCACAGCGCCCATACCTGCAATATCAGCACCAATATTCATTATTATAGCTGGAAAACTAAATAACAACATTAAATATAAAATAGGTCTTGGATAATGTTTTTTTAATGTACCAGTTAAACCTTGTGAAGTTACCAGACCAATTCTAGCACACATTTGTTGGATTGCAGCCATTAATGGAAAGGCGATTATTGCAGTCCATAAAGTAGAAAGTCCAAAGGCAGCACCAGCTTGAGAATAGGTTGCAATTCCTGATGGATCATCGTCACTTGCGCCTGTTACCAATCCTGGACCAATTTTTTTCCAACCACTTGTGAACTTTGATATCAATGATTTCTTTTGAGTCATATTTAAAAAAAATGAATATTATCCAACTTTATCAAAGATACGAAACAAAGTGAGTTTCGTGATAGTTTTTATTCAATCTATCAGAAAATGAATCTTGTTATAATAGGCTATTGACCTATTTTTTTTCGTAATCCAAAAAGATAGAATGAGAAAATTGAAAATAAAAACCCAATTAAGATAATGATGTAGTTCATGGGTTTTTCTATGGTTAGAGACATTCTTATCAAAATAGTAGTTATAATAAAACTGGCATTTCTAAAAATGGTGAAAAACGAAAAATGATAGGTAAATGAAATAATCAATAGCAAAACATCTACAAAAATCATGATAGAGAAAAAATCAGAGTAAAATACAGCGTTTGAATTGGGGAAGTTTTTGCCAGTTTGCAAAGCAATTATCATTTCAGAACCCCAATTGTAAAAACTACTTATACTCAACAACAATAAAATTACTATCATCCCAAGCGAGACCATTTTTTTTATATTGATAAAATTATTAAGCTGATTAACAACTTCTGCTTTTCCATTATTTTGATATATTTTATAGTATAAAATGGTCAAACTAAGCATGACAAGTGCAGCGCAGAGATCGTACATCAAACTAATAAAATCTGGATTGTAAATATTGATGGAGTTTTTTAAATCAAGTTCAGCGATATCGTGAAAGAAACTTCGAAGGGTAATTAGTGTAATTACTTCAAATTGTTTACCAACAAATTCAGAAATAGATTTTGGAATAATTATTACCAATAGAAAAACTTCATAAAGCAAAATGAAACT
>CALPLL020000067.1 GCA_943324395.2 Rhizobium sp. Q54 | reverse complement strand
CTGCGCTTAAGGTGTTGTACAGTTGCATGCTATAAACAATTTAAGTTGAGAAATGGGTTTGAATTCTTATTGGAAGAATTCGGGGGCAAAGGTAATTTGAAAATTTTGAAATGAATCAATTTAAAATAAAAAAACCTCTTTTAAGTATATTAAAGAGGTTTTTGAATTTGTTTTCGAATTAGCAGAACTCGTTAAAAGCGTCTTGTAAGTTTTCTGCGATTAATTCTGCGGGACGACCTTCAATGTGGTGGCGCTCCAACATGTGAACCAATTCTCCGTTTTTGAACAACGCAACACTTGGCGATGAAGGAGGAAAAGGAAACATGTGTTTTCTAGCGGCATCAACGGCATCTTTATCTACTCCGGCAAAAACAGTTATTAAATTCGCAGGTTTTTTTGCGCCTTCAAGACTCATTTTAACTCCTGGACGTGCATTTCTAGCGGCGCAACCACATACAGAATTTACAACTACAAGTGTTGTTCCGTCTGCTTTTAATGCGTTTTCAACTGCATCTGCGCTGTGTAAATCTTGAAATCCAGCAGCTGTAAGTTCAGCTTGCATTGGAAGTACCATTTCTTCTGGATACATAATTATTATGATTTTTGATTATTGATTTCTGAATTTAGATTTTAATATCTGACTGCAAAGATAAAGAGAATTACAATTTTATAATAATTTCGATTATAAAGTTTTATTATAGTTTGATAAAAAATAAAAACCTAAAAATTAAGCCAAATAAACCCTTTATAAAAAGCACTTTTGGACATTTCCAAATGATTTGTAAATCTTCCCAAAACGAAGTTTCCTCGTCTAAAAATTTGAAATTCAATTGGGGATTAGGTTTGGTAAATAGTGCAGAGAATATTGTTGCCCCAATTTCATTTTTTTTGAATAAAATATCTAATAATAACAAGTCATAAAACCAGAATTTATTAATTTTATGAAACTGCTTGAAGTCTGCTTTAGTTTGAAGAAAATTAACTAATTGTGTTGATTTTTTATCGGCATTCTTGAAAGTGTATCCAGTACTTGCTTTAGTCCAACCACCTGCAGAGCCTATATTTAGTAGTCTTTTGGTGTTGTTTTTCCAAAACGGGAAACACGTCATAGGAATGCTGCCTCGTTCTTTTTCAACAATTTTATAATTGGTAATCCCTAATTTTTGAATGTAAAGTTCAATTTCCGATTCGTATTCTGAAGTTTCTAAATGGGAGTGAGAAAATAGTGTATATTCTAAAAGAGCTTCTGTTTTTGATTTTGGAAGCACATACATAAATCGTGTATTTCCTTTTTGTTCCACCGAAAAATCCATGAACATTGCTTGTTCCGGGTTGAATATTTCTTGTTCTGTTTGAATGAACCAACCTATGAAATGCTGTTTTAAAAGCGGATATCGGGTTTGGGTTTCAACTTCAAAAGGATTTAGAATACTGTTGAATAATTGATCACAAGAGAAAATTTCTGAATTTGTTTGAACAGTAATGTGATTTTCAAATTCTTCAACTTCCAAGACTTTTTGATTTTCAAATGTTATATTGTCTTGTTTTGAAATTTCATCTAAAACAAAATTATAAAAGTCAACACTCCTAATTTGATTGTATTTTTTTGGGGCCAAATCAATTTCTACTAATCTGGTTGGGTCTGCATAAAGTGCTAAATTCCATTTTTTAGTAACTATTTCATCCCAAGTTTCATTTTTTTCTTCCCAAAAACACCAAGTTCTATCGTTTGTTTTTTTAGGGTTTTCATCCAATAAAAGAATGGTTTTACCAGAGAATTTCCCTGATTTCACCATTTTATATACGGTCATTAAAGCCGATAAACCTGCACCCGCAAAAATGTAATTGTAATGCTTCATTTATTAGAATCTAAAGTTGCTAAATTAGTCAATTTAGATTTAAATTATTTATGATTTAAAATAGTAATTTATATTTTAAATCGTTTTGTATATTTGGAGTAATTATTTAGATATGAGCAAATCACTTGAAGAAGTTAATGAATCGGTTGCTACCCAAAATAAAAAAACGGGTTTTAGAAAACTTCTTGCTTTTTTTGGGCCTGCCTATTTAATTAGTGTAGGCTATATGGACCCGGGAAATTGGGCTACCGATATTGCAGGTGGAAGTCAGTTTGGCTATGCGTTGCTTTGGGTTTTATTGATGAGTAATTTGATGGCTTTGTTATTACAAAGTTTGAGCGCTCGGTTAGGGATTGTTACCCAACGTGATTTGGCGCAAGCCTCTAGAGAAACCTATTCCCCTTTTGTAAATTATATTTTGTATTTTTTAGCAGAAATAGCCATAGCTGCTTGCGATTTAGCTGAGGTTTTGGGGATGGCAATTGGAATTAATTTATTGTTTGGAATACCTTTAATTCAAGGAGTTTTTATCACTGTTTTGGACACTTTTTTATTGCTTTTCCTTATCAATAAAGGCATTCGTAAAATGGAAGCTTTCATAATTGTTTTGGTGGTAATTATCGGAGTTTCCTTTTTGTGTGAAATGTTTTTAGCACAACCAGAATTAGGCAAAGTTATTTATGGCTTAATTCCTTCGATGCCAAATTCAGCAGCATTATACATTGCAATCGGAATAATTGGCGCAACCGTAATGCCACACAATTTATACTTGCATTCTTCTTTGGTTCAAACTAGAAAATTCGAAAGAACCAGCAAAGGAATCAAACAAGCATTGAAATATAATTTTATAGATTCTACAATCGCTTTGAATTTAGCCTTCTTTGTAAATGCTGCCATTTTAATATTGGCTGCAGCCACATTTTACAAAAACGGAATGTATGAAGTAGCCGAAATTCAAGATGCTTATCGATTTTTAGAGCCACTTTTAGGAAATAAATATGCTCCCATTTTATTTGCTGTTGCTTTAATTGCAGCAGGACAAAGTTCAACAATTACTGGGACTTTAGCGGGTCAAATTATTATGGAAGGTTATTTGAATTTGCGAATTCAGCCTTGGGTTCGCAGAATAATTACGCGATTAATTGCCATTGTCCCAGCTGTAATTGTAATCACCATTTTTGGAGAAGGTGTCACAGGAAAATTATTAATTTTGAGTCAGGTAATACTCAGTTTACAACTCGGATTTGCAATTATACCGCTTATTCATTTTGTGAGCGATAAAAGTAAAATGAAGGGATTTCATATAAGTCGAACTACAAAAATAGTATCTTGGCTGGTAGCAATTATCATTGTTTCATTGAACGTAAAATTAGTATTTGATGAAATTAATGATTGGTTAACTACTTCGGAGAATACTATTTTATTATGGTTTACGGTTGTTCCAATAGCAATTGGATTTTTGCTATTGTTACTTTATATTGTATTTAAGCCGTTTATTTCGAAAACTCAATTGACCGTTGAAAATCATTCACCACACAATTTAAAGTTACAATTTTCTAAAAACGATAACTACACACGTAAAAACATTGCTGTCGCTGTAGACTTTTCAAGTGCCGATGAATCTGCTTTAAATAACGCTTTTCAATTGGGAGGTGCTGATGCAAAATATACTTTGATTCACGTGGTAGAAACCGTTGGCGCTATGGTTTATGGTGAAAATATTGACGATCATGAAACCCTTATTGATGAAAAATTATTGGAAGAGTACAAAGAAATTTTATCTCAAAAAGGAATAAATGTTGCAATAAAATTAGGATTTGGCAAACCAAATTCTGTAATTCCAGCAATTATAAATGAAGGAAACTTCGATGTTTTGGTAATGGGAACCCACGGCCATACAGGATTTAAAGACCTTCTTTTTGGAACTACCGTAGATAAATTACGTCATAAAATTGGCATTCCATTATTAATTGTAAAAAACTAAATTGGGAATAAAATCCTTTCAATTACCCAATACAAAGCAACGCAAGCTATAATTGTAGAAATTGGATAAACAATCCTTTCTTTATACCAAATCTTTTGGCTAAACCACTTACTTATTAAAAAATAAGCGCCAAGTATTACGGTGATTTGACCCATTTCAACCCCAATATTAAAGGACAAAAGCGATGTGAAAAATTGATTTTTTGGCATTCCGATTTCATTTAGTGCTTTCGCAAAACCCAGTCCGTGGATTAATCCAAAACCAAATATTAAAACCAATCGCCAGGGGTTTATTTTGTCGTGAACAATGTTTTCAATTGCAGTGAATAAAATTGATAAAGCAATTAAAGGCTCTACGATATTAGCATTAGGAATGATCAATCCTGATGCAGCTAAAGCCAATGAAAAACTATGTGCGAGTGTAAAAATGGAGCATTGAATTAACATCGTTTTTACATTAGAACTCAAAAAAAACAATGTCAATATAAAAAGTATGTGATCAAAACCTAACGGAATAACATGCGTGAAACCAAGTTGAAAATAGGTAAATATACAATCCAACCAGGTCATCTATTCTTTAATAAGTTTAATAGTTGATGTAGAATTATCTATTTTTATTAAGAAATAAATTCCATTTGCTAATGAAGAAAAATCTTGATTTTCAATTGCATTTCCTTCGTAAATAAGTTGGCCTAAATTAGAATACAGTTTGTATTTCTCATCACCTGAACCTGATTTTATTCTAATAAAATTTTGGAATGGGTTTGGACTTACATTAATTTGTGATTCGACATTATTTACCCCTAAAGTGTTACAAAACGAAGTTCCTCCGACTAAATTTGTCATTTCACTACACAAATAATTGTAATTGGTAATTTGTGTTGTAGTTAAAGTTCCGGTTAATAAATCTCGGGCTGCAGTTTCAAGAGGGCTATTTGTTAAATTGAAAAATTTCTCGGTTCCGTTATCAAACTTTATTAATTTATAATCTGCATTTCGAATAGCTTTTCCATCACCAGAAGTTGGAGCTAGTTTGAAAATTTCTGTAAATGCCCAAGGTCTTACAGTTGTAGCTTGGTTTAATAGAATTGGCATCAAACTTTTGCTATCTACTGTTGTTGTTGGTATTCTAGTTCTCCAGTTGGTGTCGCCAAAAAGTTCTAAAATCGTCGCAAAAATATCTGCGGTGTTTACTAATGCATTACTTGTTCTGTTTGGACTTACTACATCTGGACCAGAAATTATAAAAGGGACTGTAACTCCTGCTTGATATAAACTACCTTTTGAGGGACTTGATTGTGCCACCAAAGGATCATCACCATTATCTCCAATAAAAATAATATCGGTATTATTCCATTTTCCAGAGCTAATTAAATAGTCAAAAAAGCGACCAATTTCTTTATCCATCGCCTCGACCATCGCTTGAAAATACGGAACAGGATTCGCGGTAATATCGGCTTGTGTGCCAGAAAGAGTGGTATTGGAAATCAAACTTGAAGGAGGCAAATGATACGGAGTGTGAGGTGCATTAAATGCCAAATGCAAATAAAACGGCTTGGTTGCCGGCTGGCTATTTATATAAGAAATTGCATTGTTTACATTTTCTGTTGTGGCATAATTCGTACAATTGGAGTTTACCCCATTCGTAATTTTTGTCCAGTTATTATATCCAATTGCCAATTGCCCGGGTTGCCCTAAAGCACCTGATAAATTTCCTTCGTAGTGGTCGTAACCCATTGTTATTGGGTAATTATATCCAGCTGGAGCAGAAGTAGTCACGTGCCATTTTCCGATACAAGCCTTTGAAATTCCACTTGGAGAATATAAATTCAGCATTTTTGGAATGATATTTTCATTTAGACTCAGTTTGGTATTAGAACCATCAACTACATCACCAACACCCGTTCTAAAACTATATCTTCCAGTTAAAATACCTGCTCTTGTTGGTGAACATAACGGATTTGACCACGCATTATTAAATACTACTCCTCGTGTTAAAAGCCTTCTCACGTTAGTTAAATTCACTACACTTGTCCCGTGATCTGGATAAATATCGCAATAATCTCTTCCTAAATCATCAGCAATAATTAACACTACATTGCGTTGAGAATAGCAAGATATTACAAATGAAAACAATAATAGAAGTGTTAATTTTTTTGGCATGGCTTATTTTTTTACAATTATTTTAAATGACTTTTTCATTTTTTCATTTGTAACTTTTACAAAATAAATTCCGTCATTATAACCTTCAAGATCAATTTTATATTCGTTTACTTTTGTTTTAACTTCTTCTGAAAATATGATTTTTCCTAATAAATCAGTGATTTCTATTTTAAATGATTCGATGTTTTTCGGCAAATTAATCAATGCAAAATTAGACGCGGGATTTGGATAAACTACAATACTATTTTCATCAGAAAAAGTTGTAGATGATAACGTAGGATTTCCTCTTACACAAAGTACATAATTAGTATTTGTTTTTAAGTCATAGGTTGTGATGCCAAATTGTGTGCTCCAATACCACGCTTTTGTTGTTTGATTTGGCAATGAAGTTGAAGACCAAAAATTATGAACTCCTAAACTTGAAAAATAGGGTGCAAAAACGGATGGATTTGTAGCTAATTCATTATTTATAGACTGCAATTCTTTAATATTCGGCAGCCGCCAATCAGAGTTTGTCCCAATAGTTAATCCTTCCGCATAACTTATGGCTTGTTCCCAGGTGAATATATTTGCATTCGGAATTTTTTGCCAAACCAACTGGGTTAAATTATCTGTAATGGTTCCGTCGCTATTATCTGTAAAGTGATTGGTAATGGTAGTTGGAGTGTTTATATTTCGAACTGCTCTTGCGTGAAATTTTTTTGTTCCTCCAGCACTTATGGTTTCTATTTTTGGATGATTTCCAATTCCACCACCTGAATTTGTACACCAAACTTTTGTTGTAGAATTATTTTCGAAAACACTAGTCCACCAATATTCTGCAGTTGTTAAAGTGAAATAAGTAGTGTTTATTGCAGGATTTGAATTTTGATGATTCAGAATACTATAGGATTCAATTGGAGTTGGCAAGCGCCATCCAGACAAACCTCCTAAAGTCAAATTATTACAATAAGTGATAGCATTTTCAAAAGTCATTTCACCACCATCCACTTGCTGCCACATTAATCCGGTAACATTATCGGTAATTGTTCCATTTCCATTATTGGTATAAGAAGGAGTATTTATTGAATAGTCATGGTCTTCGCCAAATAGGGTTGTGTAACTTGTAGTTTGCCCAGTATCAGGTAACAACTGAATTGTTTTATAAACACTTTGACCAAAAAACAAAGTTGAATTTAGAACGAGGTATCCAAAAAGTAATTTTTTTATCATTTCAAAAGGCTATTTATTTAACAATTAATTTTCTTGTTATTTCAAATTTGTCTGAAATTATTTTTACAAAATACATCCCAGACTGAATTTCGCCAAATGTAATATTATTTGAAATGGCATTTGTTTCAAATATTAATTCGCCTAAAGTATTTATTATTTGAATTTTATTTATTTGAAAAATAGCAGCATCATAATCTAAAATAAATTGATTTTTTGCTGGATTCGGATAAATTTTAATTTTTGAATTTACGTTTTCAAAATCATAAACCGATAATGATGAAACTGTTTTTCTTACAATAACTTCGTTGTCTAAAACTACATTTTTACTCCAAATAAACTGTGCGTCATTAGTAGGATCATCAAAAATTGTTGTAAAATTGGTATAAGCAGGTTTATTATCCACACCAATAGTAGCATTAGCATAAAGTGAAGCTGCAGGCCATGAACTGTCATCAAATGTTGCTTGAGTCCAGTTAGTTGGTCGTGCCCAATGCAATCCATAATAAGAAGTCCCAGTATTTGAATCGGCAGAGCTACAATTGGAAGATAATCGAGAAGTACCCACTTCCGATGGGCAAGTTAAGTTCATAATTGGAGCAGTATAAAAAGTTTGTGCCTTCCAGTCACTTCCTGTTTTTGCAATAATGGTATTACTTGCATCCTTAAAAACGGCTACCATTCCACCATCGCCACAATGATAAGTAAATCCTCCATTGGTTTCGCAACCTACACCTAATCGTTCTTCCCAATCTACTAAAAGCATGGCGATGGTAAAAGGGCGGTTTACTTTAAATCGGACAATATTAGAATTAAATTGGGTAAATGGCACATTATCTTTTCCAACGGGAACGCCATTAATATACATTTCAAAATAATTATCTGCAAAAATAAAGGCAGTTATTACTTCCCCATTTGGGTCTATCGTCACAATATCTGAACCATTTAAAGCTGCTAATGCTGAAGTTGAATTCGCATATAAATTTCCTGTACATTCATTGTATAAATTAGACGCAAAAGGGAATGAGTTATTTGTAAAATTGGTTACAGCAGGAACAGTCCAAACAGTATTATCCGTTGCAGTTATGGTTCCTAAAGCAGCAATTCTCCCATTTGTACAAGAATAAAGATTGCCTGAAGTTGCCGTTGCCAAACCTTGTGTAACCGACCCTGTTCCAAGGTATTGTGCACTTGAAAAAATTGGAAATAATAAAAATAGACTTAGGTATTTTATCATAAAAATGACAACATTATTTCACAATTATTTTTTTAGAAATCAGGTAATTCAAAAATTCAATTTTAACAACATAAGAACCTTTAGATAGATTTTTTATGTCAATATTTGATTTGTAATTAGTGTTTTTTGATACTAAACTTCCTTTTAAATCATATATAGAAACTCCTAGAATGTCTTTTTCATTGATGTCTTTTCTTAATTTAATATTTAAAAAATCACTTGTTGGATTTGGATAAATAGTAAAAGCGTTATCTAAAAAGGCAACTTCGTCAAAACCTAAATTCGGCACAGTACATTGCGCTGGACCATTATAATTTGTTGAAGTAGTTCCCGTTGGAGTAACATATTGAAAAGTGTATAATCCAGCTGCAGTTGCAGTATAATTAGTTGCATAACCTGAAATTCCATTTAAAGTATAGGCGGTATTATAACCATTATTTGCATTGGCAACACAAGAGGTAATTAAGGCTCCAGCCAATGGGGTCCAATTTTCAGTTCTAATTGCCGTTCCTTGTGGTTG
>CALPLL020000066.1 GCA_943324395.2 Rhizobium sp. Q54 | reverse complement strand
GGTTAAAACTATCGGTTTTTATTTGGTTTGTTTTTGATATAAATTCACGATTTACCCCTTTTGGAATATTTCCTTTTACCCCTGCTGCCCAAATTACAAATGTTGATTCAATTACTGAACCCTCTTGTAGCATCACTTGTTTGCCATCATATTCTTTTACTAAAGTGTTTAACATTACAGTTACGCCTAATTTTTGTAAATATTCTTTTGCCTTTAGAGATGAAGCTTCACTCATTGAAGAAAGAAGTTTACCTGTTCCCTCTAACAAATAAATTTTCATATCGTCAAAATTTAATTCGGGATATTCGAGTTGTAATGAATCGGTTTTCATTTCGGCTAATGCTCCGCTGAGTTCTACACCAGTTGGGCCACCGCCAACTATTACTACCGATAGCAATATTTTTGTTTTTGAAATGTTTGCAGTTATAGCATCCTCAAAATGTTGGAGTAAAGTGTTGCGTATTTGCAAAGCTTCATAGGTTGTTTTCATTGGAAATACATTTTTTTCAACGTCAGTGTTTCCAAAATAATTGGTACTCGCCCCAGTTGCAATCACTAAATAATCGTACCTAATCGTACCTGATGAAGTTTCTACTTCATTTTTTTTTATGTTGATGTTTTTAACATTAGCAACACGAATGCGAATATTGTTACTTTTCTCAAAAATATTTCGCAACGGAAATGAAATATTACTTGCATCTAAATTTGCCATTGCCACTTGATAAAATAAGGGCTGAAATTGATGAAAATTATTTTTATCTATTAATGTGATGCTATAGTTAGGGTGATTGTTTAATGTTCTTGCTAATTTTAAACCCGCAAACCCAGCTCCAATAATTACAATATGATTCTTTGTGCTCTTGGCATATTTGGATGCCATTGCTTGTAATGAATCGTTGTAATTTTTTAAAGTATTTGCATTTATCTCAGGCGTTTCTTTGTCAGGAATAGTAATGGTCATTTCATCCACAAATTTTGATAGTTCGGGATAATTTTCCTCTATATCACCTGTGCTTTTCAGTATTTCTTTATTCAATTCGTCTTCCGTTTCCATTAGCAATTGGTTGGTTTTAGCGCGTAATTATAACATATGTGTGCTTAGTTTATTTAGCAATTCTTTGGCTGCAGGTTCAGAAGAAGCTGGATTTTGACCTGTAATAAGCAATCCCTCTTTAACAATATAAGGAGCCCAATCTTCTTTTTTAGAATAGATTCCACCCTTATTCTTTAATTCATCTTCTAGTAAAAAAGGAACAACTTCAGTGAGTCCAACAGCCGCTTCTTCACTATTAGTAAAGCCGGTTACCTTTTTTCCTTTTACTAAATATTCGCCGTCAGCATCTTTAACATTTAATAAAACAGAAGGTGCATGACAAACTGCTGCAATTGGTTTTTTGGTATTCCAAAAATGCTCAATTAACTTTATTGAATCTACATCTTTAGTCAAATCCCAAAGCGGACCGTGCCCACCAGGGTAAAAAATGGCATCATAGTCATCTGATGAAATTGTAGAAAGCAAATGTGTTTCCGATACTTTTTTTTGTAAAATTTTATCTGCTTTGAACCGAATAACGGCTGGCGTTTGATTTTCAGCCGTGTCGCTCGATGGATCTATTGGAGGCTGACCTCCTTTGGGAGAAGCAATTGTTATATCTGCTCCCGCATCAAGAAATACATAATAAGGTGCCGCAAACTCTTCTATCCAAAAACCTGTTTTTTTTCCTGTATTTCCTAATTCGCTATGCGAAGTAAGTACCATTACTATTTTCATTTTCTTTATTTTTAAATTTATATTTCTATTGTTTTTACTAATGTTTAAAAGTCATTCTATTCTCTCGCTGGATGATTTTATTGCTATTGATGAAATATTTTTATCTTAAATTAATAAATTAGATCGCTAAATAACCCCCATCAATTTCAAGTGTTGTCCCTGATACAAAGGAACTATCATCAGAGGCAAGAAAAATGAAACCGTTGGCAATTTCACTTGCTTTCCCCAGTCTTTTCATAGGGTGTGAATCAATGATGTGTTGTTTAATTTCTTGTTGCTCGCTAAATCCACCTTTAGTTAATAATGGCGTTTCAATAAAACCTGGGCAAATAGCATTAATGCGAATGCCTTGAGTTGCGTATTCTAAAGCAGCAGTTTGTGTTAGTCCAATTACTCCATGTTTCGCAGCAACATAATGAGATGAAGTTGCAAAACCGACTTTTCCAAGAATGGAAGCCATGTTAACTATGACACCGCTTTTTTGTTTTTCCATTTGTGTTAACTCATGTTTCATACAATTAAAAACTCCTGTAAGGTTTATACCAATAACTTTGAGCCACGCTTGTTCAGATAAGTCGCCAATTTTGTTTGGCTCACCACCAATGCCTGCGTTGTTCAATGCAATATCTAATGTTTTAAATGTGTCTATTGTTTTTCTAATAGCAGCTTGAACCTGTTCAAATTTTGAAACATCACAATCAATAAAAATAGCCTTTGGATTTAAATTTAAAATTTCAGCCATAGAAACAGCAAAGTCATCTGATTTTATATCCGCAATTACAACGTTAGCCCCTTCTTTAGCTGCAGCTATAGCAGAAGCTTTACCAATTCCAGATAATCCGCCGGTTATGAATACCGTTTTATTTTCTAATTTTTTCATATCTAATTAGTTATTGATCAATTACTTTTTTCTGAAACCCAGTCGATCGCTTCATGTAAATCTTTGTGCTCAAATCCTTTAAATTCTCCAGGCATTAGGTAGCTAAAAAAATTGGTAAAATTCCGAATGGCTTCTTCGTCAGATACGATTGCGACTCGGTTCCATTTTGTTAAATTTTTAATTCCCATCATAACATCTTTCATCCATGCACCAATGGTGAAATTTTTCACCGAGGTTTCAAGCAATAAAAGATAATTCAGTTTATCTGTTTTGTCAATTAATGCTTTAACTTTAGGTAGTACCGTGTCTGTAAAATCGGCTTCAGTGATTTCTCCTGTAGCTTTAAATCCAACTATATTTGATGGTAAATTTTCTAAGAAATGTATCATGTTTTGTTTATTTTTATTCAAAAGAATTGTTCAGAGAAATTACTTATTAATTAACGGTTCACTGGCTCGACTGCCTTTTCGTTGGCTACAAGTAGAAGATTCGAAAACACTTATATTCCCGATCACCGTTTTGCCAATCTAACAAATCAATTCATAATTTCTCCTTACAATCCTTAATCTTAAATTCTGATTTTACTTGTCTGCTTTGTTATTGAAATTATTATTACTATTCATTTTACTACTATTTTATGGATCATATTCTACAAATTTCTACGTTACAAAAGTGACTTATAATCTTGAGTTTAATATTGTAAAATTTTATTAATAAGTTATATGATTCCTACTCTAAGGTCTTTATAGTTTTAATAGGAATTATGAAACTACCTTATAGAATTTCGTAATGTTTTACTTCAAAAAGGGATGCAATTTTGTCCTAATTAAATAGTATAAACTAAAATAAAAATCAAATGAAAAAGTTAATTGGATTATTGACAGCAATTTGTTTTGTAACAATTGCAGCAACAACAAAACCACCAATTAAAAAGGCATCATTAAATGCGAAAACTACCTTGATGAATGAAAAGTATAAAGCTTGTATTGAAGCCTGTAACGCTTGTATTGTGTCATGTAAGCGTTGCGAAAAATCATGCTCAAAAATGGATGCTATAAAAATGGCTCGCTGCATTCAACTTTGTAAAGAATGTATTTCTATTTGTAAATCTGCAAGCCAACTAATGACTTTAGACAGTGAGAGCGCTAAAGCTATTTGTAAAGAGTGTGCGATTATTTGTGAAAAATGTGCCGCAGAATGTGACAAGCATGACATGGCAGATTGTAAACAATGTGCTACAGATTGCCGTAAAGCTGCAAAGCTTTGTAACGAAATGTAGGGATGAGACTTCACTATTAACCTTATGGTTATTTAAAATCACGCCGGTCATTTGTATAAATCACCGCGGTGATATTACAAAATGACCGCGGTGAAAATAGTAAATCACCGCGGTCATTTTATTTATTAATCTTTACGGAGTTAGTGCCGGGTAATAAGTAATTCTATGAAAAGACAAAACCCACTAAATATATTTATTTAGCGGGTTTTGTTTTTAGTGTTAATGATACTAAATTCCTACAAAGTTACTTGGTGTAATTTGCATTAATTCTGCTTTTATTTCGTCAGAAACATCAAGAGTTTTAATGAAGTTATGAATTGCATTTTTATCAATCGTTTCATTAGTTCTAGTCAATCCCTTTAAGGCTTCATAAGGGTTTGGATAACTTTCTCTTCTTAAGATTGTTTGAATCGCTTCAGCAACTACAGCCCAGTTTTTATCTAAATCTTCATGAAATTTTGGCTCGTTTAATAACAATTTGTTCAATCCCTTTAAAGTAGATTCAAATGCAATTAAAGTATGTCCCATTGGTACACCAATATTTCTCAAAACGGTACTATCAGTCAAATCACGTTGTAATCTTGAAAGAGGTAATTTTGCCGAAAGGTGCTCAAAAATAGCGTTGGCCATTCCTAAATTTCCTTCTGAATTTTCAAAATCAATAGGGTTTACTTTGTGTGGCATCGCCGAAGAGCCTATTTCTCCTGCTTTAATTTTTTGTTTGAAATATTCCATTGAAACATACGTCCAAATATCTCTATCTAAGTCAATTATAATAGTATTTATTCTTTTTAAAGCATCAAAAAAGGCTGCAAAATGGTCGTAATGTTCTATTTGTGTAGTTGGAAAAGAATGGTGCAACCCTAAGTTATCTTCAACAAAATGACTACCAAATTGTTTCCAGTCAATTTGTGGATAAGCCACGTGATGGGCGTTGTAATTTCCGGTTGCTCCACCAAATTTAGCAGCAAAAGGAATATTAAACAACAAGCGCATTTGCTCTTCCAATCTTTCTACAAACACACCAAATTCTTTTCCTAAACGAGTTGGAGAGGCAGGTTGTCCGTGAGTTTTTGCTAACATAGGTACGTCTCGCCATTCAATACTTAACTCTTTTAATTTTGAAATTAAAGCAATTAAAGAAGGTAAATAAATATCTTCAAAGGCTTCTTTTGTAGATAATGGTATTGCTGTATTATTAATATCTTGAGAAGTCAACCCAAAATGGATGAATTCTTTATAAGAAGATAACCCTAATTTTTCGAAAGCTTCTTTTATAAAATACTCTACCGCTTTCACATCGTGATTGGTTGTTTTTTCGGTTTCTTTGATCCAAAGTGCGTCCTTGGTGGAAAAGTTTTTATAGAGGTTTCTAAGACTTTCAAACACTCCGTTGTCGATTCCTTTTAACTGAGGTAATGGAATTTCACATAAAGCGATAAAGTACTCAATTTCAATTAATACGCGGTATTTAATTAAAGCTTCTTCTGAAAAGAATGGAGCCAATGAAACGGTCTTACTTCTGTACCTACCGTCAATAGGTGAAACAGCATTTAATTCGTTTAAAGTTGTCATTGTTGTGTTGTTTTTGGAAAGCGCAAAGATACAGAAATGTTTGAATATAATTAGCCAATTTTAGTGTCGATTTTGTAATCGTAACGAATTGGTAACAGAGAAAAGTAGGGTTTTCAAGCATCAAAATTGCTGGAAACTAAGAACTGAAAAGTTTTATTAAGTCGAATTTGTTTCTAAATTTACCGAAAATAAACTACGAATGGTTGATATTGCTTATTTAGAATTTCTAGAAAACATACTTACAGAAAATAGGAAAGAGCGCTTTTTAAATGTACTTAAAAACAGAACACGCCATTTTACAGTCGCAGTTGAAGATGTTTTTCAAATGCACAATACCAGTGCAGTCATGCGAAGTTGCGAGGTTTTCGGAATACAAGAGTTGAATGTAATCGAACAGCGTTTTGGTAAACGAATTGATAAAGAAATTGCTATGGGTGCCCAAAAATGGGTTGATATTAATGCGTTTGATAGTATTTCGGGTTGTTTGGATAATTTACAATCTCGTGGTTACCAAATTATCGCAACCACACCACATGAAGACGATTGTTTATTAGAAGACTTTGACATTTCTAAGCCTAGCGCCTTATTTTTTGGTACTGAGCGCGATGGATTGTCAGAAGAGATTTTGAAAAGAGCGGACGGATTCCTAAAAATACCGATGGTTGGTTTTACTGAGAGTCTAAATATTTCTGTTTCGGCAGCGATTATCATTCAAAATCTAACAGAGCGCCTCAGAAAATCAAATATTCAATGGCAATTATCTGAAGATGAAATAATTGAAAAGCGTTTGCAATGGGCTAAAAACACAATCAAAGACATTAAGAGAATTGAAGCTCGTTATTATAGTGAAACGAATTGATAATTGATTTTCTTTGCGAACCTTGCGGTTAAACAGCTAAACAGTTAAACAATTAAACGCTTAAACGCTTAAACATTTAAAATCATCCCATCATTTTACGCTTTCTAACCAATAACCAAATTACAATAGGCGCCCCAAAAATAGAAGTAATCGCATTAATAGGTAAGATGATCTCTGTCCCAGGAATTTGGGTAATGCTGTCGCAAATAAGCATAATGTTAGCTCCAAAAAGCAACGTACTCCAAAATAGAATTTTGTGATTGCTAGTTTGAAAAATCAGTTTTGCAATATGCGGTACTGCAAGCCCAATAAAAGCAATTGGTCCAACAAAAGCCGTAATACTTCCTGCCAATATACTTGTTGAAAATAGGATAATGTACTTGGTTTTTTTGTAGTTTATCCCCAAACTTCTAGCGTAATTTTCTCCTAACAACAAAGCATTCAATGGTTTAATGCAAAAGACGCTAAGAACTATTCCTAAAGCAACACAACAAGTTAAAATCCCAATAGAACTCCAAGTGAGGTTTCCGAGATTCCCTAGCGACCAAAAAGTAAATTTCTGAAGTTGTTCAGCTGAACTAAAATAGGTTAAACTGCCTACAATTGCACTTGTTAAACTGCCAAACATCAAGCCAACAATTAATATAGCCATAGTATCGCGCAATCGTTTTGCAATTACTAAAACAGAAACCAGTACGATAAAACTTCCTAAGCTAGATGCTATTATAATTCCGAATGAGGATATAAAAAATTCTGATAGTGAAACAGGCAATAATGAAGAACCTAATATAACCACAGCCACACCTAGACTTGCTCCAGAGCTCAATCCTAAAACGTAAGGCCCCGCAAGTGGATTTCTAAATAGTGTTTGCATTAATAAACCACTAATAGAGAGTCCAATACCTATTAATATGGAAACTATAGCTTTAGGTAATCTATAATTTAAAATAATATAATTCCACGACTCTTTACTGCACGATCCTTGAAGCAAACTAGTATAAACATCCTTCAACGGAATAGTAATCGAACCTAAACTGATATTCAATAAAAACAAGAAAACCACCCCAATTATTAGGATAGAAAACAGAAGGGTAGTATTGTATTTAGTATTCAATTTATTCTAACTTTTTAAAGAAAAAAGGGTTGTAATTAGGCAGTAATTCAGGGTGAAATATCTTTATTAAATCCTTTAAAACCAAATCGGGGCGGGCAGAAGCCAATTCAAAATAGACAATTCCTCCTTTAGGTCCTTTGTTAACTGCATACGAATATACTTTTTTATTTTTAAAACTATCAAATTCAGTATAATGAGAACTACTTTCACTCATTTGCTTTAGCGAAGAAAAATCACCTGGAGCAATCCAAAATTCAGCATTTTTCCCTTTTTCAAATACTTTTTCGAATGGTAAACTCAAACTCCCAAAACCTTTTGTTTCCTTCCATAAGTAATTTGCTTTGGCATCTCTAAAAAATAAGGATACCCAGCTTTCACCTTGTGGAACATACCATTGGTCTTGGTAAATTGCACCGCTTAAAACAGTTGGCTGTGTAGTTGTTTTGTTGGCTAATGCCAAAGCATTATTGTAATTGGTTTCAATAGAAGTGAACAACGAATTGGCCTTAGTATCTAAATTGTACAAAGCGCCGAAAAACTTAATCCATTCGGCTTTTCCTAACGGTGATTGCTCAGTCCAATCGCCATTGATCAAAACATTCAAACCGCTTTTCTTCAAATTATCAATCGTAGAATTGTTGTTGTTAATACCAAAAGTCACAATTGCATCTGGTTTCATGTCGATTAAAACTTCGGTATTCAAACTTTCATTAACGCCCACTTCGCGAATTTTTCCAGCATCGATAAGTTTTCTAGTTTTTGAAGAAGATATAAAATTAGTACTTGGAAATCCAATAAGAGTATTTTCTACACCTAGCATTTCAAGGGCAGGAATATGAGTCGTTGAGGTCACCACAATAGATTGAATAGGGACAGGAATAACTGGATATTGTTTCAAACTATCAGGAACAACTCCGTACTTTTCTTTCAAAATATAAGTAAATTCAGTGGTTGCATCTGGCCAAGGCTTGGTTACTTTCATTACCGTAAACCCTTCGTATTTATACAATTCAAGTCCTTTAGCATACTTTACGCTATTGGCAACAGCCGAAATTTTAGTTTTCTCTTTTGCATCGTTTTGTTTGCATCCAAAGAGGAATAGAAGTGACAAAATTGCAAAAGAATAAAAAAAAATGTATTTCATGTAGTTATTTGTATTGTGGTACAAATGTAAAAGTTATGTTTGTTTTATTTACTTAAAACTAAAATATTATTAAAATTACGGAATCAAAAAGCTATATTTGCAGTGTATTAAGGTTGCTGTTTTATATTTTAAAATAGCATTAAAAGGGAAACAGGTGAGTGAATTCATTTCATAAATCCTGTGCTGTTCCCGCAACTGTAAGCTAATCAGCTTGTTGTTATCTACAAAACCACTGTTTTAATTGTAGATTTTGAATTTAAATTATAGATTTTTTCAATCTTAAATCAAAAATTAGAAATCTAAAATGGAATGGGAAGGTCAACAACAAGACGCAAGCCAGGAGACCTGCCTATTACGTCGAGTATCAAACTTTCGGGAAAAAAGGTTTGGGTATGGTAAATTCTATACTTTTCTCCCCATTTT